>CAISVC010000168.1 GCA_903888815.1 uncultured Fibrobacterota bacterium | reverse complement strand
CCGTACGATTCCCAAACCGGTTATCGCCCGTGTCAACGGCTATGCCATCGGCGGAGGGAACGTGTTCCAGGTGGTGTGCGACCTCTCCATTGCTTCCGAGACAGCTCAGTTCGGCCAGGCCGGTCCTCGGGTGGGAAGCTTCGACCCCGGCTACGGCACGGGGGACCTTGCCCGGGTCGTGGGGATGAAGAAGGCCAAGGAGATCTGGTATCTGTGCCGGCGTTATACGGCCAGAGAAGCACTGGACATGGGCCTCGTCAACGCCGTCGTTCCCCCGGACAAACTTGACGAAGAAGTCGGGAAATGGTGCCGGGAGCTGTTGGAAAAAAGCCCCACCGCCCTGAAGATGCTCAAGTATTCTTTTCATGGCGAGACAGACGGTGTGATGGGCATCTCCAACCTGGGTGTCGGCGGCCTCAGCATGTTCTACGAAACGGACGAATCGCTGGAAGGCAAAACCGCCTTCATGGAAAAGAGAAAACCGGACTATGCCAAATTCCGGGGCAAGTGAGACGAAAAAATGCATACATGGAGGCAGAACGATGAAGAAAATCGGCGTCGTAGGCGCAGGCACGATGGGGTCCCAGATCGGGCTCGTTTTTGCGGACGGTGGGTTAGAAACCTTTTTATATGACCTGACGGACAAGCGCCTCGACTGGGGCGTCAAATCCATAGAAAATCTTCTGGACAAGCAAGTTGCCAAGGGCAAACGGAGCATTGAGAATCGGCAGTCCGTACTAGCGAGAATTCGCACCACTTCAACGCTTTTAGACTTGGCCGATGCGGACCTCATCATAGAAGCCGTGTTTGAAGACATGAAAACCAAGCGGGGGGTATTCCGGGAGTTGGACCGCATCTGTGGGCCCCACACCATCCTCGCCACCAACACGTCCACCCTCAGCGTGAGCAAGATTGCCGCAGCCACGAATCGGCAGGCCAGATGCATCGGAACTCACTTTCTGATTCCCGCTGCCTTAAGCCCCCTCGTGGAGGTGAGCCGTGGCCTCGAAACAGCGGATGAAACCTGCAATGCCGTTGTTGAAGTACTCAAGGTTTGTGGGAAAGACACCGTGACGTTCACCGATGCGCCGGCATTCGTCATCAATCGCCTCTATATTCCGCTCCTTAACGAAGCGTTCTTCCTGTTGCAGGAAGGGGTCGGTACAGCCGAGGAGATCGACAAAGCCTGTGAGCGCGGCCTCGGATTCCCTGTAGGGCCTTTCAAAGCATCCGATGCTTCCGGCCTCGACGTGGTCTACCTTTGCATTAAGAGCCTGCAGGAGCAACTGGGTGACAAGTACCGACCCGCCCCAATGCTTGCCAAGCTGGTAAAGGCCGGGCAACTGGGGAGAAAAACCGGCAAAGGCGTGTACGACTACAACAGGCATACATAGAAGTATGCTGATTGACGAAGCTTAAAACGCAACGGGTGCGCGGAGTGATTCAACCGGATGCCTACTTATTTCAGGCTGAAAGAGCCGGCTATCAGGCACTTATTCAAGTATCACCATGATAAAAAAAACAATACTTTTCGGGCTTAGGCTAAGCTTAATCGGACTTGTGCCCCCGCATGATCTTTAGTTTATTTTCAGGGCAGATCGCCGAGGGAGCGCTTCGCGTGCTACGTGCGACTTTTTATCATTTACGTTTCACAAGATACGAACGACTCTTCACGAGATACGAGATGTGCGTCTCTTCAATTCGCCAATTATCAAGAGTAATGATGCGACCTCTAAACTTTTTACTGTCCTGCCCATAGAAGATTTGTGGTACTGAAAGCTTGAAAAATATTCGTTGATAATATAAAGAATAAATCATGAAACCTAAAATTGAAAAATACATTTCCAAAATAGAGATGGCGGACTTTTGCCGCCGCAACCATATCCGCAAACTGGCATTGTTCGGATCGGCTCTTCGTAATGAATTAAAACCGGGTAGTGATATAGACCTGCTGGTTGAATTCGAAAAGGAACATATACCGGGTTTAATAAAGCTTGCCGGAATGGAAATTGAATTAAGCAATAAGTTTGGCAGAAAAGTAGACCTCAGAACGCCAGGCGATCTTAGCAGATATTTTCGGGACGAGGTTGTTAGTTCGGCGGAGGTGCAATATGAAGCCTGATGATAAAATACGGCTTCAACACATGCTCGATGCCGCGCAAGAGGCAATTACATTTTTACAAACGCTTAAAGGAGAACGGCTTAAAAACAACCGCTTGGTTTCTCAGGCTATTGTTCGATTAATTGAAGTTGTCGGCGAAGCAGCCGTACAAATATCAAAGGAATATAAAGCCGCACATCCGGAATTACTATGGGCGCAAATTATCGGAATGCGTAACAGAATTATTCATGCTTATTTTGACATAGACTACGAACTTGTAGAAAACACAATTAAAGTTGATTTTCCTGAACTTATCGACCAATTGATAAAATTAATTAACGATTATAAATAGTGCACATTGCCGCCGCTTCACACGCTGCACGAGATACGCGTCCTTTCAATTCGCCAATTGTCAAGGATAAAGATTTGACCCAGATCCAAGTTGAATTTTTTAGCTAAATACGCTCCACGCTTTTGGCTTCACGAGATACGCGTTCTTGTGAACAGGGAATACAGGCTTTTCGTCCATCGCTTAGCTTCACCATCTTTGCCGCCATAGTCATCTCGCCGCAGACGGCACAAGGTTCAGACGGCGCCAGCGGCGCGTAGAGAGGCTCATTGAAAGATACTTCTGTGGTGGTAAAAATTTCCTCGAAGGGACGCGCCAGCAGATCATTCATCTTGAGGCGCTTCAGCTTGCGCCTTTCATTTTCCGAAGCCGTCCCGGCGGCAACGGCTGTCTCCAGCCGGTCAAACGTGCTCTTGTCTTTACCCTTGTAATTGTAGCGCGTCTTTCGGGAAAATCTGTAGGCCTGACGCTTGGTGCGGTTCAACACCGTATAGGCATTCTTCCCGAAATCTTTTATGATCAGATTGCCCTTGCCCGCCGCAGTGCCCAGCAACACCTGGAGGGCATCGACAGCACAGGAATCATTTTCACAAACAGCCACCACTTCCTCGTCAACAGCGCGCTTAAGCTTCATCAGTTTTATGGCCTCTTTGGCCACCCGGTAACCATACACCAGACCGGGGCAGATATGCCCGTGAAACCGGACACATCTTTTTAAGTCATCAGGCATCTTCCGTTTGCTGTCTGTGTTTGGCATAAAACTCTCTT
>CAISVC010000167.1 GCA_903888815.1 uncultured Fibrobacterota bacterium | reverse complement strand
TCCGGAACCTTAAAAACGGCGTCGATATCGTGGTTGCCACACCGGGCCGGCTCCTCGACCTTTCGGCACGCAACAGCATCGATCTTTCGCGCATCGAGATCCTGGTGATTGATGAAGCGGACCGGATGTTCGACATGGGGTTCATTCATGCGGTACGCACCATCATCGGCCTCCTTCCGCGCAAGCGGCAGACGCTCCTTTTTTCAGCTACCATGCCGCAAGAGGTACGTTCGCTCGTTGCAAATATCCAGAAGGAACCGCACCTGATCGAAATAGGCCGGCCATTTGTTCCGGTAGACACCGTAGAACAACAGGTTTACAATGTCCCGCAGCACGTAAAGACCGACGTGCTTATCCATATCATTAAAAATGAGAGCATCGAATCCATGCTGGTCTTTTCGCGGACAAAGCACGGAGCGGACAAAATCGCCCGGCGCCTTGTGAACGCTGGCATCTGTTCCGCCGCCATCCACTCGAATCGCTCGCAGTCCCAGCGGCAGAGGACGCTTGAAGGGTTCAAACGACGGGATTTCAAGGTGCTCGTGGCGACGGATGTCGCCTCTCGCGGCATCGACATCGACGGTATTTCTCATGTTGTCAATTATGACACACCGCGGTTCGCCGAGGATTATATCCACCGTGTCGGCAGAACCGGCCGGGCCGAGAACAAGGGGACCGCGCTCACGTTCGTGTCGCCTGAAGAAGCGCAATACCTGAAAAGGATAGAATACCTGATCGGCAGGCGATTTTACGCAAAAGAATATCCGGGTTTTGCTTCCTGCGAACTGCCGGCTGATGAAACCGCCAGTAAAAGAATCCCGTTTTTTCAGCTGCGCAGAAGAACCTTCCACGCCCGGCATTTTTCCTCACGAAGGTGAAAGGTCGGCGATGTCGTTCGAGCGATTCACTCCGGACCGGATTATAACCTCGGTGGAGACCGCGACCGGTCTCCGCCTGACCGGTCTTGTTATCGCTTTGCCGAGCTATATCAACCGGGTGTACGAACTCCGCGCCGTTGACAGGACAAAAATAATTGCGAAATTCTACCGCCCCGGCCGCTGGAGCCGCGACGCGATCCTGGACGAACACTCATTTGTTGCGGATTGCAGCGAAGCGGAGATCCCGGTCGTGCCGCCATTGACCCTTATGAACGGTTCAACGCTCTCGGAACACGATGGCGTCCTGTTCGCGCTGTACCCGAAGCGCTCCGGCCGCCAGTTTGAAATCAACGATGACGCCGACTGGGTTCGGATCGGTTCGCTCGTGGCCCGCATCCACCTCTGCGGCGGAAAACGGCCATCTGCGCACCGGATCACGATCGACCCTGCGGTGTCAACGCTTGCCGATGTCAACCACCTGTGCGAAACGGTCATTCCCGAGCGGTTCCGCGGGCACTACCGGAGCATTTGCATGCAGCTTGTCGACTGCGCAGCACCGCTGTGGAACGGCCTCGAACGTATCCGGATCCACGGCGACTGTCAGCGGGGGAATATCCTTGACCGGCTCGACGGCGGCCTGCTCCTCATCGACTTCGACGACATGGCATCGGGCCCGCCGGTACAGGACCTGTGGCTTCTGCTCCCGGATCGCGCCGGCAAGTCGTTACGCGAAACCGGCCTTTTTCTTGAAGGGTACGAGCGGTTCCGGCGGTTCGAGCGATCGAGCCTGCGCTGCATTGAGCCGCTGCGCGCCATGCGCATGATCTACTTCCTTGCATGGTGCAGCCGCCAGGTCGACGACGTGCAATTCAGGAAAAATTTTCCCGACTGGGGCAACGACCGGTTCTGGCAGCGCGAGATCAATGACCTGCGGGAGCAGATGGGGTTTATAATAGATAATCAAATTTAATAAATTCAAAATTGTTTGGGAAAATACTGTCATGAGAAAAAATGAATTCCGCAACATCGCCATTATCGCCCATGTTGACCATGGGAAAACTACGCTCATTGACGGCATGCTCAGACAGAGCGGGACGTTCCGGGAAAACGAGGTAGTCGTTGAACGGGTCATGGATTCCATGGACCTCGAACGGGAGCGCGGCATCACCATCATGGCGAAAAACACGTCGGTGTGGCACAACGGGGTAAAAATCAACATCGTCGACACGCCGGGACACGCCGATTTCGGCGGCGAAGTGGAACGCAGCCTGAACCTCGTTGACGGCGCGCTCCTGCTTGTTGACGCAAGCGAGGGTCCGCTGCCGCAGACGCGGTTCGTCCTGAAAAAAGCGCTTGAGAAAAAACTGCCGGTCATCCTCGTCATCAACAAGATCGACCGACCCGACGCGCGGATCGAAGCGGTGATTAACGAGGTTTATGACTTGTTCATCGATCTTGACGCCACCGAAGAACAGATCGAGTTCCCGATCCTTTATACCAATGCGAAAAAAGCCGTGGCCCACCGGAAGCCGGGCGACGGGTCTGCCGACCTCGGGCCGCTCTTCGAAACGATCCTTGAACGGATCCCCGGCCCGGTGGCGAGCGATACGAACATTCCGCAATTTCTCGTGACCAATCTCGGCTACGACTCTTATGTAGGACAGGTGGCGGTGGGCAGGCTTACCAGCGGCACGCTCGAAATGAACACGACCTACAGCCTGTGCGGCAAAGAGGGCATCACGCACGGCGTTAAATTCAACGCCTGCTACACGTTCCACGGCCTGCAGAAGAAACAGGTTGAACGGCTCGTTGCCGGCGACATCATCGCGGTCGCCGGTGTTGAGAATGTCGCGATAGGCGATACGATCTCGTCGGACGACGCCCCTCTGCCGCTGCCGCGGATTAAGATCGACGAGCCGACCGTTTCCATGGTATTCTATGTAAACAACGGCCCCCTTGCCGGCAGGGACGGGACGTTCCTGACGTCGCGCCATTTACACGAGCGCCTCCGCCGCGAGGTGCTCGGCAACGTCTCCATGCAGCTAAAAATGCTCAACCGCACCGATGCCTGGGAAGTGTGCGGCCGCGGCGAGCTCCAGATGGCGATCCTTATTGAGACCATGCGGCGGGAAGGCTGCGAATTCATGGTATCGCGGCCGCGCGTCATCACGCGTGAGGAGAGCGGAAAGGTCATGGAGCCGGTGGAAAAAGTGTTCCTTGACATACCGGAGGAGCGAGTCGGCATCATTACCGAAAAACTTTCCGCGCGCAAAGGCAGGATGACCTCCATGCAGAACCACGGCCACGGCCGCGTGAACATGGAATTCCTTGTTCCATCGCGGGGCCTTATCGGTTTTCGCAGCCAGTTCCTGACCGACACAAATGGCGCCGGTATCATGAACACTCTTTTCGAAGGACATGCGGAGTGGTTTGGTCCGATCCCGCAGCGCACAAGCGGCGCCATGGTGGCCGACCGGCCGGGCAGGGTTACGACCTATGCCAGCCTCGGAATGGCGGACCGCGGCGAGTTGATCGTGGAGGTCGGCACCGAAGTGTACGCCGGCATGATTGTGGGTGAGCGCAACCGCACCGAAGATATGCCCGTCAACATCGCGCGCGAGAAAAAACTCACGAACATGCGCAGTTCGACCGCGGAAGCGACGGTCGTGCTGCGGCCCCCGCGCCTGCTGTCGCTCGACCAGTCCATCGAATTCATCGCAGAGGACGAGCTGGTCGAAATTACCCCAAAAAATGTTCGCCTTCGTAAATTTGAGCTGGATGCAGGGAAGCGCGCGACATTGAGGAACAAAGAGAAGAATCCGGAATAATTCCACAGCTTTTTATTTAATTTCTTTCGCCGCCTTATAAATAGTATCCAGCAGCTTTTCTATCATGGCGTAGGGCGTTGAGGAAAACGCGATGCGGAGGAGGTCGTCGCCCTGCGCGATGACGCCGGTGGAGTATTTCTGAATCAACAGCTTTCTCACTGCCTCGGCGTTGCCGCCCGCCAATCTGATGCACATGAAGTAGCCGGAATTGAACGGCAGCGGCGCGAAAAACGTCTTGTATTCCGGATGCGCGGCAAACAGGTCGCGCATTTTTTCGTAGCGCCGTTTAAGGACGCTGTGTTTTTCATTCTTCTCTTTTTCGTAATTCTTGTTTGTATAGGCTGAAAGCAGCATGACCTGGCCCAGGTTCGAGCTGTTCGAAATGCTGCCCCTGATCGCGCCGCCGAGCTTCGCTTCAAGGGCGCCATAAAGCCCGGCAGAGCTGCGGGCAGTGCCGAAAGTCACGAACCCGATGCGGAAACCCCATACATAGTCCTCTTTGGTCGGGCCATCGAGCTTGACGGCAAGAATCCGCTCGTGCGCGTTTGCCAGCAGGCCGAAGACCGATTCCTGCAGAATTCCATTTTCGAACACAAGCCCGAAGTATGCGTCATCGACAATAACAAGCACATCGTTTCCGGCGTTTGCCGCCGAAACCAGCGCATCGCGGATCTGCTCCGCCTCTCCTGTCGTTACCGTATAGCCCGTAGGATTGTTCGGGAAATTGATGAGCACGATCCGTTTGCCCGGCTTCCCCTCCGCCAACCGTGCCGCCAGCCCTGCCACGTTGAAGCTGTTCTTATCTGTAAACATCGGGAATGTGACGATCCTGCCGCCGCAGGCGTTGCCGAAAATCAGTTCATAGTTCTCCCAGTACAGGTCCGGCGTTATGACCGCGTCGCCTTCGTTGACAAAAAGGTAGCCAACCATCGAAAGACCGTGCGTAAGCGCGCTGGTCACCACTGGAAGGCTTATCTGCCGGCCGGCGAGCATCGGGTTCTTGCGCACCAGCATCTCTTTCCAGATGCTGCGTATCTCGGGCCGGCCAGGGCTCGGCGCGTAGTTGAAGTATTCGGCGCCGGGCAGGTTGACCAGGGACCGCAGCGACGCAATCGCCATCGGAGACCCGTCGTCCTCAAGCGCGGTGCCGATCGTGGCGTTGATTGTTGATCCTCTGGCCTCTGCTGATTGGGAAAGGATTCCCTTTTTCGGGAAGAATATCTTCTGCCCCCGCCCGGAGAGCAGATCAAAAACGTACGGATTCGCTGACCGTATCGCTTCGTTAAGCTCCGCAGCCTGAGGATTGATCGACATACATGCTCCTTACTGCACACGTGCGGGGAAAAAATATTCTTCCGGATCCTCCTGCCTGCCATTCCGCCGGATCTCATAGTGGACATGCGGACCCGTTGCAAGCCCCGAAGTGCCGACCGTGCCGATCGTTTCCCCCCTTTTCACGCGGTGCCCCCTGCCTGTTGTAACGGTCCCGAGGTGTGCGTACATGGTGCTGATGCCGCCCGCATGATCGATCATAACCCGCCAGCCCCACAAATTATCATTCTCGATGCGGACGACGATTCCCGATGCCGTGGCGATCACCGGCGTGCCCGCGCCTGCGGCGAAGTCGGTGCCGTAATGCGGTTTCTGCTGTCCGGTAAAAGGATCGCTCGTTTCGCCGAAGCACTTGGAAACCCGGGTACTCGCCGGGATAGGTTTGCAGACGGGCATATACTCGAAGGGGTTCCCGCCGGGTTTGCTGCGGCTGGCAAAAGCGGTGAATATCGAATCCTGACGGCAGATATGTTCGAGCAGCGCCGGGGTCTCTTTATCAGTATAATCATATCCGGCAGACGAGGCCTGGCTGCGCGTGGAACGCGCATCCGTACCTGTGCCGGTAAGTGCGGATACCCGTTCTTTTTTCGCCTCGAGAACGCCGATCTGCTCCTTCACATGGCCCAGCACCTGCAGCGCGGACTGAATCCGCTGGTGGAGCACGGTATTCTGCGAACCGAGCTCATTTTTCTGCTGCTGCTCGGTCGTTTTGAGTTTGAATATGCCGGAAGGAATGAAATAGGCGGCAAAACCGAACAGCAGAAACAGCACCAAAAAAAAGACCCTCAAAAAATTTACTTTAACCGACCGTACCGGCTTCCCCTTGTGCGAAGTGATCAGAATGGATTTGTTCTTCATAGACGGCCGCATGCCCGGATGTCGCCTGCGCGGCACGTCCGGGCCGGCAAGAAAACGGCTGAGACGCTCAGATCCCGTTTATCTCCTCGTCCTCCCCGGTTCCGTTTCTCGCCTTTTTGGAAGCTTCCTGTATCTCCCTGATTTTCCGGTCAATTTCGGTGATTTCCTGCCGCAACGCCTTGATATTCTCCATCGACGTCTTTATCGCCAGATCTTTTTCAACCTGCGCGCCCTTGCCGGTCTCAATGAGGTCGAATGTCCGTTCGCCGATGTCAATAAAATTACGGGTGATTTTGCGCCTGGCCGCGATTTCTTCGACCTTGAGCTTTCCGATCTTTGAATACTCCTCGATTTTCTCCATTGAATACGCGGCGCCCTCTTTCAAGCCCTTTTTAAACTTTTCCCACATGGTATCCATGACAAGCTCCTTTCATGAGAAGGTATAGCCTTTGTTATTGTGGGTATGAAAATAATACATCTCGACGATTAAAATACGGATATGCTGTCGATTACCGTGCTACGTTGTATTTCTGCATATATTTTCTATATGCAAATGCCCTCTAAAACAGTGCAGACCTGCTTCCTGCTCAACTATAACTGCCGCGACAGGAACGGCCGTTTTGAGATCACCCTGTATGCCGTCACCGGCGAACGGATCCCGGCAAAAATCACTATCGACACTTTCCGGCTGCTTTTTTTTATTCCGCACACAACGCCGCCGGAAGCAACGGGCGGCGCTTCGGAGCGGAAAGAACTTCCGCTCAAAACCATGACCGGCGGTTCAGCGGTTGACTGCCTCTATTTCTCGACCTATAACGCATTTCTTGAAAGCGGCCGGAGCCTGCGCGAAAAAGCTGTAAGGGTATTTGAATCGGACGTCAATCCTGTTGAACGGTATCTGATGGAGCG
>CAISVC010000166.1 GCA_903888815.1 uncultured Fibrobacterota bacterium | reverse complement strand
CTCTGGTCTGACTTTTTCCTCTCTCCTGTCCTGCGTGCCGCTAATCCTTCCCCTTTGTGGATTAAATAATCAGACGGGGTGTAACAGGTTATCGACTTCCCGGTTACTCTTACGCCCCGTCCTCTCTGGCTGATGAAAAAAATCAGCTCAGAACATCCAGCTTGTCTTGAGGTTCCAACTCCTGTCGTTAGGCTCAATCAGAAGTTCATGCCACATTTCGTTGCCATAGGCAGCGCAGGGAAGCCGCATATGGTCGCGCCCGACCTGTCCGGTAACCGCGAAACGGCCGCCCAAAAAACTTTTCTTCGCATACACCGACCATTTAAGAAAACTTTTTTCTGGATTTGATACTCGGTCCCAAAAGTTAGGCGCGTTCCACGGCAGTGGAGCGCTTCCCAAATTAATGAGGCCTGACGCATCATTGAAATACCGAGCGCCGAACCATTCCAGTTCTCCGTTAAGTATGTCAAGCAGCTTGAAGGTCGGAACATTGAATCCTATGGCCACCGGCATCTTCTGCCAGAGCTTATTATAGGAAGGCGCTACTAACTGCATCTGCCCACCCTGCGTTATTCCTGAATCAGGGTAGGATTTCAGTCCGATGATGTCAGCCTCTGCGTAAATCTTCAAATCGTTTTCTCCGAATATTTCTTTTCCCGGGAAAAAGACCTTGGGATCAATTGAGATGCGCCCCATTACCTTTGTTCCTTTAAACGTGTACCACGCCGTGTCGCCATTGTCGGCGATGTATCGATAATTGACATCTGGTATTTTGGGCGTTGTCAGGTCTCCGCCGAAATTCGGGAATTCATGACTGTTGTGCACCGAGAAGAGATTCGCACCCTCTATGCCTGCGCCTATATTGACGAAATGAAGAGCTCCCACATCGTAGTTTATAAGCCCTGCCAGCGACCAGTTCATTGCCGGCGCCACCGTGGCACTGATAAGGAGGATGTCGAGTTTCAGGCTCTGGAACAGGTTGGTCTGGCCGTGCAGGCCGAGCAGCCGCTGCCACGGCGCGTCAAATCCCATGTCGAACCAGACGGGATAGGTTCCGGTGCGAAAAAGATAGTCTCCGAAGTTGCGGCAGTCAGGATTGTATTTGAAAATGAAATAACCGATCTGACCGAGAAAACACGGCTTGGCAATATCACCCACATGGTATTGGGCATATAGATCGCCCACATAAACATCCTGCCTCAGGTTTTTAGTATACCTCTCCTTTTCAACCACTGGAAAGGAGAAATAAAGTTTGGTGCCCAGAGAAAAGGCCAGTTTAAGCTGTTCGCGATAGATCGCATCGAATCCGAATTCAACCACCGCGTCTTCGTACCAGATATGGTCTAACTTGAATTGGCCCTGTGCATAGGCAAAAATGTAATCTTGGGGATAAAGAAGGCTTCCTTTCACTATCTGTCCCGACTCGAAATGGCCGTACAGGTGCGGTCGGAAAGTGACTCCTTCGGGAAGATCTATCCTGCCTCCTTCCTCAGCGGCCAGTACCGGGAAAGAACATGCCAGCGCAATGAGCGACAAAAAAAAGCCGTATTTCTTTAACATTGTTACTCCTTTCGTTGATATGATGAAACGCGGATTGATGACAGGCT
>CAISVC010000165.1 GCA_903888815.1 uncultured Fibrobacterota bacterium | reverse complement strand
TCTTGTTTGGGTGTGGGGTGCCTGCCTGCCGAAGCCTCGGCGCAGGCAGGGGCACCGGAGGTGCATCTCTGAACTTCAGCGAACCCCCACCCTCAAGTTTGAGTGGAATTGAAATCCAAACTAAAAAAAGCTTTACAAAACATATTTTGTAGAGGTCTTTAGCAAAAGAAAAATTATTATTCTTCCTTTAGCTGAACCCTGCATGAATCATTATAACTCCTACAGCGCCTGCCTGAAAGAACGGTTCGGCATTCCTGTCTTGAAATTGCCGATCAATGCGGGTTTTTCCTGTCCGAACCGGGACGGGACAAAAAGTCTGCGAGGCTGCGCTTTCTGCGACAACCGCGCATTCAGTCCCGTTGCCGGAACAACAACCCCTCCGCTCGAACAACTTCAAACGGCGATACATCGGGCGGCCGGCCGCCGTCAGGCCTTCATAGCCTATCTTCAGCCCTTTTCCAATACGTATGGAAATGTGGAGCGGCTGCGGACGGTGTACGAGCCGCTCATAAGGGTTTCCGGTGTCGTGGGCCTTGCTGTCGGCACCAGGCCGGACTGCCTGTCAGATCCGGTTTACGAGTACCTTGGCGATCTGGCCGGACGCACCTTTCTCTCCGTTGAACTCGGGCTCCAGAGTTCGCACGATACGACCCTCTCGCTCATCAACCGGGGCCATACCTTTGATGCGTTTGCAGCGCCGGTCAGGCGGCTTGCGTCGATGAATATTGATACCGTTGCGCATGTGATCCTGGGTCTGCCCGGAGAGTCCCCCGAAATGATGTTCGAGACTGCGGCGCGCTGCGCCGCATTGCCGGTAACCGGTATCAAGATCCATCAGCTCATGATCATTAAAGGCACGCCGATGGAGGGAATGTTTACTGAAGGTAAAGTAGAAGCGGTATCAATAGAAAAATATGCCCCTGTTCTTTGCGGTTTTATCGAGCGGCTGCGGCCGGACCAGCATATTCACCGGATCATGTCGGACATTACTACGGCAGGGGCGACCGGCCTGCTCATCGCGCCGGAGTGGAGCGCGCATAAACAGTCCTCCTTAAAATTCCTGCATGATTACATGGATGCCAATAATGTTGTGCAGGGGAGTAAATACCTGAAGTAGGGGCGACCTGCCTAAAGCTATCCCACTTTTTTAATCGGGGCAGGTGTATTTCTTTTCTTCCGTAAAACGTACGTCTCGCACCACTTCACTTCAAGGGGCGCGCTGCAGTCCATTGCAAGGGCCGTCTGCCTGAAGAGATCGTCGGAAGGATTGAAAAAATCCTCTTCCTTCTCCGGTTCAGGGGCGGCCGGCAAAGAAGCATGCTGTAAAAGAAAATCTTTCAGCTCCTCGGGATTTTCATGGATGAGCGTAACGTCCGCATCCGGACAGTTCTTGAGTGTTTTCATGGAAACACATTTTTTCTGTTTCATGGATTTATCAAACCTGTTTTTAGAGGGGAAATATAGAAAATCCCGCGGTCAGATGCAAAAAAAGTGTTGCATTTTTTTATTGCAATTTCTTTTTTATCTTGCAGAAAATTATATATATTC
>CAISVC010000164.1 GCA_903888815.1 uncultured Fibrobacterota bacterium | reverse complement strand
CCGATGGCGTCGTCGTCAGGGCCGTACTTTTGAAAGGAAGCATACGAGGCGTGACCGGGCCTGGGCGTGCGGTTGGTGTCCTGGTATTGCTTGATATGAATGAAATGGCGGTCGAGATTGGGGATGAGAATGGTCACCGGCGTGCCGTTGGTGTGGTTGGCGTTGCCGGCGTTTTCAATGGTGTCCGCCGCGTTGACGCCCGTATAAATCACCGGGAGATCGGGCTCTTTTCGCGGAGAGGAAAGCTCGTCGGCCCCCGGTTTTCTTAAGAGTAAATCAGCATAGATTTCCTGTTCGTAAAGTACGATCCCGGGCACGACTCCCTGAATGACAGAGGTGAGCCCTTCCTGGTATGAACCGCCCGCGACGGTGACCTGAAACATCCGGCCCGTATGGCATCCGATCATACAACGTCTCCATTATTCCATATGAATTGGTTGCTTTAACTCTGATTTTGATAAAGACCTTTAAAATAATTTACCGCACCAGCGTGCGTTATGCCACTACGTTGTGTTCCGTTCGGAGAGAGGGTGTCGTTCAGACGCCCTTTTTGATCCAGTGCAGGAAAAGAGGGTCCGTAATGACATGCGCGCCGTTCTTTTTAAGCAGTAACCCCCGCTTGGCAAGCCCGCCCGCGATGCGTTGAACCGTTGACGCGGCGCCAAGCCTGTAGGCGGAAATGAATTCGTTGGAAAATATCCTGACCTCTCCGGAGAACGCTATTGCGGAAATCAACTTTCTTTCTCCGGCGGAAAGAGCGTCCCATAGTTCCGCAAACGCGCGGGACTCCTTTTCCAGCACTACCCATAACGCGTCGTCTATTTTCTTCACGGAAATCTTCTTCCCTTCACGGAACAGGTCCCATACTTCGCTCGCGAACATTTGCGTGTAGTAAGGATGTCCCCGGGTGTATCCGAGCAAGCGCATATATGCATCAGTTGGAAACTCATATCCTCCCTTTTTAAAAAGCCCCGCGATAAACGGCAACCAGTCTTCTTCCGGGATGGTATCGAGCTCGTACCGGCTGCCGAAATTGTAGAAAGGCCTCGATTTATCCGAGAACAGGTCGTTCATGAGATGGTATTTGCTGCCGAGAAAGGCGTACGAAACATGCTGGTGGTGTTGCATCACGGAACGCATTTCCCTCTCGATGAGCGCTCCGCTTTCGATGGTCGTTATCTCCTGGAATTCATCAAATACCACGCAGGCTTTCTTCTTTTTTACACTGCAATACTTTTCCACGCAATCAAACAACTCGTTTAACGTCGTCTCCTTTTTTAAAATCTCAAGGTTCAATTCAACTTCTATCGATGGCCGTGCGGGTTCGGTGTAGACGAGTCGTGGTCGTAAAGAAGGAATAAGCGAATGGATGATTGAAAAAAGTTTTTGCCGCGGTGATTGCAGCGACGCAATGACCGTGGCCGAATAATATTTATAAAACTGTTCAAGGTTCGTGATGCGGTACAAATCGAAATAAAAAGTCAGCAGCTTCCTGCCGTGGAGTTGTTCGATGACGCGTTTGATAAGCGATGTCTT
>CAISVC010000163.1 GCA_903888815.1 uncultured Fibrobacterota bacterium | reverse complement strand
TTTTCCGGTCGATCGTGCCGCCGGCAAACTCGTTTTTATCGCCCGCAAGGTCTTTTTTCATGCGTTGTGCCGCAACGCATCCGTACACCGTGCCTTCGAGCGCGAGATACCCACGTGTGTAGAAAAGGCCGGTAAACCGTGTATTCTTTTCAATCGAAGAATAGGTGAAACCCTGTTCGCAGAATACGATGCCGGAGAAACGCGACTCCCCGCTCAACCGGACGCCGCAACTGCTGGTAAGGGCATTCCCTTTCAGGACACCCCGTACAAAGGCGAACGCCGGCATCTCCACCACCGCGTTTCCGGCAAGAATGATGTTCTCAAATGCGTAAAAATTCCCGCTGCACCGGACATCATCGCCCAAGCCGATCGTCGTCATCGAAAAAACGGTAGCATTGCGCAGCCTGACGTTGTCGAAACATTGTACTTTATCAATTGCCAGAAGCTCCACGTTTTCGACCACGGTCTGCCCGGAGATCTGGATGGAGCCGGATGCGATGATACTCCCCGGGCCTTTGATAATAAACGGCCTGTTCGAGCTGTTTTCAATCAGGACATTGCCGTTGACAAAGAGGTTTTTCCCCGAGTCAAGAGGCGGGGGCGACTGTTCGTTAAACACCTGGGACCCCTGCAGGACGGTCTCGGCCTTTTCCGGAAAACGCATTTTATTTTCGAACACCTGCACCTGCTGTTTAAACTTTTCGGCGGCGACCTGCGGCAGTTCTGCGACGCCGGTTTCGACTTTCCCCTGAATAGAGCCCTCTGGCTGCTGCGCAAGCCATGCATCGCCGATGATCCTTCCTTTCCGTATATCGAGCCGTTTGTTCTGTTCGGATAAAATAAGCGCAAAACGGTACTGAGCAGACAGCTCATAGCCGAACAGTGCCTCGACCTCGCAGACAGCGTTTCCGGCGCTTCCTGTGGCATTAATCCGTAAAAACGAACCCTCTTCGCTGATGGACGCATCGGCCCTGCTGTGATGTATCGTGTCCGTATAGGTCAATGAGGAATCTATGGCACGCGAAGAATCTTCGGCGCGAGCCCAGGCATGTGACGTGTCAGGCATCCGGGCAACAATCAGGCTGTCCTGCTTTACGACGTCCGGCGGGTTTATCATCCGGCCGTACAATGCTTTGCTCACCACCGATTCAGCGGCATAGCGGGCGTGCAGGCGGTCGCGCATGCTAATGGCCGTGCGGTACCGCTGCACGGAAAAAACAACCCAGGTGAAAACCATGAGCGTTACCAGCGCTCCGACTGATATGACGAGCAGAATGGCCGATCCTCTTTCGTTAAGGCCAAGGCCCCTGTCGGGTATTTTCTGGAGGCTGGGAGCCCTGTTCGAGTCTGCTTCAAGCAGGCGAGTTGGGGCTGCCGGAAGAGAATGCCCGACAGGGGCCGACGTGATCCTGCTATTTCTGGTCGTATTGGTGCAGGACATGGGTTCCCTGCGGAGAGGTGATGGTGACATCGCTGCGTGTAATTGAGGAAACCGTAAAACCGCTCAGGGTGTCGCCCTGACGCACGATAAATGTCCTTCCGTCCACCGCTTCCAGGATGGCAAGCGGCGGCTCTTTCCAGACAATGCCTTTGAGCGTGAGTCCGGCAGGGTTTTTTGAAACATCTTTCGCTGCCGCCGAAGGCGTTCCGCTGCCTGAAGCGACTGCGCCGAACGGATCGGCCTGTCCGGAAAAGGTGTACCTGCTGGACGGCGGTGCGACGGTCACCGCAAGCGCGGCGTTAAGGTCGGCAAGGTACTGCCCGCGTTTTTCAAAGAGCGTTTCCTTTTTTCCTTTGCCCTGTTCGCTGCCGCCAAGCGAATCAGCCGACCGGTAGACGAGAATTTTCATCGTCTGCGTAAGCCTGCCTGTGCGGTCTTTACTCATTACAATCTCTTCCACGCGCATGATGCGGTTGACATTTTCGATCGCTGCCGTAAAACGCGCAAGGTTATTATAGCTCCCGCAGGCTGATAGCACGAGCGGCAGTTCCGCGAATCCCGCATCGAGACGCTGCGGCCGCGGGGTGATCGTCACCACCGAAACGCCGGTTTCGCCGGCCTTGAGCATAAGCAGTTCGTAAATGATCACGGCCTCGGATGTCGCGCCCAGGAGCGATGACGAAATCTCCATCTTCTTATGGGCCAGGCGCTCGAAATCATTCTTGATGTCCGGAAGTTCCCTGACATGAACGCCGGTTTTGCGGTAGCGGGCCGACAGCGATTGGACGGCCGAGGCGTGATCATACACCGCTTCAACCCGGCTCCAGAGCAGGTCGCGGGCCAGCACCACCAATCCGATTGGCAGGAGCCAGGCAAGAATGCGGTAACTGCGGGCAGAGATAAACGTCATTTCCTCACCCGGGTTCTATCGCGCCGACAGCGCGCACTCGATCTGGAAACGGTACACTGCGCCTTTCTTTTCCATGGACACTAAATTTACCGACAAAAATATTTTGCTCTTTAGCAGCTGCTCCATCCATCCGGTCATACCCTTGTCGTCAACAGAAAATCCTTTCAGCGTCAGCATGCCGTCCGTCTTTTCCCGCAGGGGTTTGCGGGCATCTATCCGGAGCTCATCGAGGAACACCTCTGCGGGTCTCGTAGCCGCAACGGTTTCAAGAACAGCGGCCCTGGCGGTTCTTCTTTCCGAAAGTTTCCGGCACAGTTTTATTTCGTTAATAAGATCTCTGGTCTGCTTCTGAAGATAGGTGATCTCCTTAAGCGAAGGACTCAGCGCCGCCCATTTCCGGGCTGAGCGCTGTTCCATGCTATCGAGAATGCCGGCGCAGCAGAACAGGAGCAGGTAGACTATCGCAATCCCTGCGGCTGTGATTGCGCCTGCACGGACCACGCGGTTCTTCCAGCGGTTCAGTTCCTGAGCATCGATTTCCGATTGAAGCCTGAAATCCCATTGCCCGGCAACCGTTGCATCCGCCGCGGCTTGCTTCGGAAACTCTATCGGCATGACCTCCACCGGCCGTTCCCGCAGCCCGGCTTTCAGCGATTCCGGCAGAGGTTCCCGACTGAATAGAACTGCTTTTGCGTTCTCCGGGAAATATTTTTCCCGCACGCTGTCGATGATCGGCGCCATTTCCGGCCCGGGGCCGGCGCTGTTTTTCAGCCGGAAAACACGGCAGAGGTTCCGGGCGTCCGCAAGTATCAGATACCTGCTGTTGCCCTGTATGGCATACACGAATGACGGCGTTTCGGGTTTCAGTGCATGGCGCGCTTTCAGGTAGATATCGACCGCGGCCGGGATCCGGTAACAGAGACGGCCTGCAGGCAGGGGTTTTTGCGCCAGTGTTTTTTTCCGTGCAACCGCGATAAGCAGTTCTTGAGGGTTTTCCGTGAAGCGGTAGACAATGTCGGACAGGGTCTCTTCCGCGAAAAGCAATTCCGAAATCTGTTCCTCAATATAGAGAATGAAATCACTGTCTTCCGGCGGAAACGGCCGGTTGAAAAACAGGACATCGTCAAAAAGTTCGGCAATAAACGGAGAGCGCAGCATAACCATCGGGACCCATGGAAAAGGCGAAATTACTTCACTACAGAAGTATCCTGCACGGCCGGAGTTACACGGACATCTCCATCCAGTGCTTCCTTATTCGATTTCATCCTGATCTTGAACTGCTCAAGGTCATTATTAATGTTCACGGTGTCGGCCCGCGTCAGGATGTGCGGCGTCAGATAAATAACCAGTTCACTGGAAGTTTTTTGAATGGACTCGGTACGGAAGAGTCTGCCAAGAAGCGGAATATCCCCTAATATCGGCACCTTATTGACCGTCTTGTTGTCCTCGGCACGGATCAGGCCGCCCAGAATTATGGTCTCCCCGTCGTTCAGCTGAATCGTCGTGTTCACGCTCCGGGTGGAAACATCAGGGTAACCTTCGGCATTGCTTCCCGTGGAATTCGATATGTCAGGATTGATTTCTACCGTCACCTGGCCGCCCTGCGATATCCACGGCGTAATATCGAGCTTGATGCCTGATTTTATCTCCTGAAACCGCACCAGCGGATTGAGTTCCGTTCCTCCGGCAAGCTTGAAATAGCTGGTGACCCCCACGTTGATCGAGGCCTTGTTGCCGTTCAGCGTGGCGATCCTCGGCTGGGCCATCACCTTCGCCTTTTTCTCGGTTTCCAGGGCATGAAGCTTTATCCAGAAATCATCCGGCAGAAATCCGATGGTGCTGAATTTAAAAATGCCCGATTGATTCAGCTGCTTATTAAGTCCCCGGCCACTGTTCGACACCAACAAATCCGGTATATAAGTTTGCCCCGAGTCGCTGTGCACCCCTTTCCCCGCATCTATACCGATATCGCTCCCGTTATTCCGGGTAAATTCAACCACCACTGCTTCGATCATGATCTGCGGGGTCGGAATGTCCACCTGACCGATGAAATCATTGACCTGGTTGATGAGGTCCCGCGTGCCTGAGACCAGCACCGCGTTCTGTTCCTTGACCAGCAGAACATTGCTCGCGGGTATGGATCTCGGAAGGAGCGTCATGAAATTGTCGGCCTTGATGTGCTTGAGATGGATGAGCGAAGAGGTGCTGAGCGCCTGGCCGGACGGCGTCGACGAGTTCCGGTCGCCCACGAGCATGATGCTGTCGCGGATCGAAAACGCGTAATTGGTGCCGGAAACAATCAGACTTACAGCCTTTTCGAGCGGCACCTTGTCGAGTTTCGCCGTGACTTCGCCCCGCACGTCGCCGAAGGTGATGAAATTCAGCCTGCTCTGCCCCGCGATCTCCCTGAGCGCGTCGCCGAGGTCCGCGTTGTTGAGGTCGATCGTCACCAGGCCTTCCTTCACCCGCACATCGAGATGCTGAGTACCGCGCTGTCCGCCCGGAGTTCTGCCGGCGGGCGTCAGGTCTTTTGAGCTCACGATCAGGATATCACCGCGGTACCGGGTGATAAATCCGTTGGCCTCGATGAGCGCCCTGATGCCGTCTTCGACATTGATATTGCGGAGCGTGCCCGTGATTCTTCCCTCGACCCCTTTTTCCGCAATGATATTGATGCCGGTCTTGGAGGAGATGTCGCGGATAAAATCCTTTATATCCAGGTTGTCGATGTCGATATTGAGCGTATCGCGCCGCGAAAGCGCTATCGCACCGGTCCCCTTGTCAATAGCCTTGGCTATGCGGTAGAGATTACCTTCCTTCTGGAGCGCGAGCCCGTGCGCCGACAGAATCGTTCTGAGCCCGTCAAGCACCGGCGCGTCGGTAAGGTGGATGGTCACCTTGGCCGCCACGTCCTTGTCGATGATGATATTCATGCCGTAGGCGATTGAAATGGAGCGGACAACGTCACGAATGTCCGTGTCCTTGAAGTCAAAAGTCATGCGCGGCTGGCTCGCCGGCAGAACAAGCGTGTCATTCCCGGCCCTGACCGGCGGCGGCAGCGCGAGTCTGGGATTAACGCCGTACGGCGGCTGTGGCGGAGCGGCAAGCGCAACGCACACCATACCGCATGCACATACCAGATAGAAAATTATTCGTTTTATCATAAGTATAAGTCAATTGGTAGATTATACTTTATGTGACTGCCGGAATGCAAGCAGAATAGGATAGAGGTTTGAAGGTGCAGACTCAAAGCGACCATTTTCCTTACAGGGAACTGACACACTGATTATTGGGGACCTCTAAAAATTCATCTCATGGTTCGACAGGCTCACCATGAGCGGCTTTTTTTGACGAATTTCGACAAATTTCCGCTCATCCTGAGCTTGTCGAAGGATGAAAAACCAATTTTTAGAGGTGCCCTATTATCCATTTTCTCGGTTTTACTGCAAACCTTCAATTAAAAACCACTGATTAACTGGCATCCCCAAAGAGATTGTTTGGGTAAATTATCTTAGATATTAAGGAGTGCATAAAATAGTTACCATTTTATGCGGCATATCTGACATGTTTTTCAAGGAAATAATTTCGCACCATTTCAGGCCGTTTTTGCTTTCTGCGAAGAAAGCCGCGTACGT
>CAISVC010000162.1 GCA_903888815.1 uncultured Fibrobacterota bacterium | reverse complement strand
GGCTGTTCGCTTCACCCGTCCGCTTCGCGCTCATCCCCTTGAACGCTTCGGAAGAATATTTGCCGATAAAGATGAATGTGGACATGACTGCTCCTTTCTTGTGTTTTATAAATGTTTATGCTTTTTAATCCGTTGTACTGTCTTTTAAGTAAATTATAACATTTTATAGTTAAAAACAAACAAAAAAGCGCATCAGTTTGTTGTATGCATCCATCACCAAAATTGCTGTCTACTTCTCCGCATTCTTAAAATCATACGCCAGCAGGAACACATCGTCTTCCCGCCTGGTGGTGACCTGATATCCAGAATTGTAGAACACCGCCATCATGAGCTGGTTCTGCGCAAGCACCCGCGCTTCAAATCCGATGATCGCCCTTTTTCGGGCTATATCGGTCAGAATTTCAAGCAGATCAGTGCCGATGCCCTTCGCCTGCCAGTCATCGCGTACCAGGAATGATACCTCAGCGCGCTTAGTGGCCGGATTCAGGTAGTAATGGGCAACACCGACGATCTGTTCGCCGCCAAGGTCCTGGACGAGCGCCGCCACTGCCATGTCTTTCGAGAAGTCAATGGTGGTGAAATCCTGGATGAATTTAAGCGGGAACGCCTTGATCTGTTGGAAGAATCTGAAAGCTATTGATTTTTCTGAAAGTGCATAAAACATATCACGTAGCGCTTTATCGTCGCTTGGCTTAACCGGACGGATAAAGAGAGAGGAACCGTCATTTAAAATCCGGGTCGTTTCGTATTCGCGCGGATAGGCATTGCCACCCTTTGGAAGCTCTTTCTGGTGCTGAAGGATATAGCGTCTGTTTTTTGCCTCATGCAGTATTTGATTCCGGTAGTCGGGATGCGCAATCTCTGCAAGCGCAAGGACCCGTTCCCGGATATTTTTACCGAAAAGGTCAGCGATGCCGTATTCGGTCACCACGTAATGCACGTCGGCCCGGCTGAGCACAACGCCCGCACCTTCGGTCAAGGTAGGAACAATACGAGAAATTTTACCGTCTTTCGTTGTTGACGGAAGCGCAATGATGGCCTTGCCTTCCCTGGCCCTGGCGGCACCGCGGTTGAAATCCACCTGACCGCCGACACCGCTGTAGAAATTGAACCCTATGGAGTCGGAACAAACCTGGCCGGTCATGTCCACTTCGATCGCGACATTGACCGCTACCATCTTTGCGTGCTGGCTGATCACAAACGGATCATTCACATATTCCGACGGCCGGAACTCGAAGATCGGGTTCTCATGGATATAGTCGTACAGTTTGCGCGTCCCGAGACAGAACGAAGCAACGATCTTGCCCCGGTTGATAGTCTTGCGGCTGCCGTTAATGACCCCTTTTTCGACGAGCGGGATAATGGCATCGTTGAACATTTCGGTGTGGATACCGATGTCATTTTTGTCGTTTAGATAGCTCAGCACGGCCTGAGGAATAGTACCTATGCCCACTTCGAGCGTTGAGCCGTCCTCGACAAGCGAAGCGATATTGCGCGCAATCGCCTCAACGACCGGATCGGGCTGCGGCTGTTTGTGTTCCAGGATTTCCCGGTTGCTCACGACCACCGCATCAACCATATCAAGCGGGATAAAGGAATCGCCGAAGGTCCGCGGCATTTTTTCATTGACTTCAGCAATAATCGTCAGGCTGTTTTCCACTGCAGACTTTACGATATCGACCGAAATGCCGAGGCTTAAATTTCCATTGCGGTCGGGCGGCGTGGTCTGGATGAGCGCCACATCAATGGGAAGCTTGCCGGTTTTGAACAGAGTAGGGATTTCAGAAAGAAAAATGGGAACGTAATCTCCCCTGCCGCTGGCGATCGCCTCACGCACGTTCGCGGCGAGGAAAAAGCTGTAGGTGCGGAATTTCCGTGCATACTCCTCGCGGATATAGGGAGCATCGCCTGATGTCAGAAGATGATATATCTCCGCGTCGACGATTTCGTTGTCCTCACTGACCAGCTCTTCGACAAGGAGCTGCGGCTGGCCGCATCCTGTTCCGATAAAAATCCGGTCGCCGGGCTTTATCCGACGCATAGCCTGCTTCGCTTTTGTCAATTTTGACGTATACAGTTCTTCCCATGCGGGCATTTTATCCGCGCTCCTTCGAAAGAACGATCCGTGCATCGATTACAAATGCCCCGTCGCCTTCATACCCGGCCTTGAGAGGATTTATATCGATTTCACTTATTTCAGGAAAATCCAGTACCAGCTGCGAAAGACGCTGCATATTGAGCACCACCGCGCTGATGTCGACCGGTTTCTCTCCGCGTGCGCCGGTTAGAAGTTTGTATGACCTGGTACCCTCAAGCATCTTCAGACACTCCTCGGCGGTGATGGGTGCAAGTCCGAATGAAACATCTTTCAGCACCTCAACGAAAATTCCGCCAAGCCCGAACATCAGCACCGGGCCGAATTGCGGGTCTTTTTTCATTCCCAGAATAGTCTCTTTGCCGTTAAGAATCATTTTTTCAATAAGGACGCCCCGCAGTTCCGCC
>CAISVC010000161.1 GCA_903888815.1 uncultured Fibrobacterota bacterium | reverse complement strand
GAGGCCGCAGTGAAAAAATTCGTGACAGAACCTCAGACCGATTACGAACTTGCGGAAACCTACCTTATAGCGGGTTATTACCCCAAAGCGATCGAGCGGTTCAACTTATTGCTGCTCAAGTGGCAGCAGAATCCCTGGCGGCTGTACTATCAGCTTGGTTATGCATATTTTGAGCAGAATGACCTCGCAAAGGCAAAAGAGTGTTTTGAAAAAAGTCTGAACAGCAGAAAGGATAACATAGCCTCGCGCGGGTTTCTGGCATTTATTTATAACCGCGAAGGCAATGTCGCGACGGCGCGCGAACTCTGGAAAAAAAACCTGAACGACGATCCCACGAACACGGCGCTCTGGGTGAATATGGGAATATCGTACGAACGGGACGGGAAATACGAAGATGCGTTGTCGTATTATAAAAAAGCGGCTGACCTCAAAAGCGGCGATCCGCAGCTTCAGATCAACATCGGCAACGTATACACCGCGGTCGGACAGTATACCGATGCGCTGAATGCCTATAAGCAGGCCATGAATTCGTCAAAGCGGGAGGTGGCAGTATACAATATTTTCCTTGTTTATGCAAAAAAACGCGACCGGGAGCAGGCGGAAAAAACTCTGCAGCTTCTTGAACAGGAGTTCGCGTCATCCGCGAATACGAAGCGCGCGGAATCGGAACTCGCTTTCTGGAAAGGCGACACTACAAATGCGGTCGCATCGCTCGAAAAGCTGCCTGATAAAGAGCCTGGCGACTGGGCAGCGCTTGCACTGGTTTATGCCGCACAGGGTAAAACCCAGAAAGCCGCAGATTATTTGAACAAGGTACCCAATGAAGCACAATGGGCCAGGGAACGTGCGGGAGTAAAGATCATTCTCGCTTTTCAGAACGGAGATTACCAGGAAGTGCTTCGCCTTGTCCGCGAGGCACGGGACACCGGTTTCGCGTCCCAGTATAACCTCGCACTCGCGCACTATCGATTAAAGAACTATTCGGAAGCGCTGATAACGGCGGAGTATCTCATAAAACGGTCATCAGGCGCCGACCGCGCCGATCTCTGCCGGCTTGCGGGCAATTCCGCATTCGGCCTCAAGCAATGGAAAAACGCTCTCCAGTGGTACCTCCAGCTTTCAAATGTGGAAGCGAATAATGCCGTCGTGCAGTACAACCTTGCAGTCGCTTCATACAATATCAATGACGTGGAAAATGCCTGGAAATATTACCAGCATGCCCGTGAGCTGGACCTTAAAATCAGGAACGTTGACATTGAAAAACGATATGCGGCCTTGCACGGCCAGGCTGCCGGTCAAAGCCTTATCAATCCGAACGATTCCCTGTATAATGCCGCCGTCGATTTACAGACAAAAGGGAATGATACTGCTGCGGAACAGATTTATCTGGAGGTGGTTGTCAAAGATTCGCTGTATAATATGGCCTGGAATAACCTGGGTGCGATTTACGGCAAATGGGGAGCGATCGATAAGGCCGAACATGCGTATCAGAAAGCTGTTGAAAAGAAACACGATATTCCGGAAACGTATGCGAACCTGGTGAATTTATACATCGAGCTCGAAGAATTTGTCAAGGCACGGCAATGGCTCATCAAGGGCCAGGGGCATAATCCTGACAGCGACCTGCTGAAAGATCTTAAAAAGAAGATTATTGAGACGGAGAAAAAATCTAAAAAACAGTAATCCTCGGCAGTTGAGATGGGAGCATCGTATGAAATCCAAACCAAACCGTAATCTGGACGCTTCCGCAAGGAACAAGATATTCAACGTTTCACGTATGAAAACAGGGGCTTTTTCGAAGAATAAAGAGAACAAGTTCAGCAGGTACTCGAAAAAATCCTTTAAATAAAAAGGGAGGCCGATGGGGCCCCCTTAGCGTATTCCGCAAAGCCTGAGAGACTATTTTTTCAAACATTCGCCGCGCCAGCTGCACTTCGTCT
>CAISVC010000160.1 GCA_903888815.1 uncultured Fibrobacterota bacterium | reverse complement strand
CGTTTTGACGCGGTTATCGATTTGACCCCGGGCTTTTCCCGCACCAATTTTTTGATAAGCTGTTGTGCGGGTCGCGGCACCGTGCGCGTCGGGATAGAAAAGGAGTACATCGCCGACCGCTACCATATCCATATCGGCTGCCGCGAAACCCACCTGGCAGACCGGATGCTGGCTGCCGGCGAAGTGCTCACGGGAAAAAAGTTCCCGGACCAGCAGCCTTTTGAAATTTATTCGGCGTCTTCCGATAAGGAAACCGCTTCTCAATTTGTCAACCGCTATAAGGCAGGGGGGACGCTTATCGCTGTCAACCTGTCCGCAGGCAACGAATACCGGCAGTGGCCGTATGAACGGTTTGCCGGACTCATTTCCCGGCTTTCAAAGCGGATGGCCCGCTTGAAAATGGCGCTTTTTGCCGTAGGAGAACAGCGTTTGTGGGCCGAGAAAATTGCCGCGGGAAATACCGCCTGC
Organism: uncultured Fibrobacterota bacterium; assembly: GCA_903888815.1. Classification (GTDB taxonomy): domain Bacteria; phylum Fibrobacterota; class Chitinivibrionia; order Chitinivibrionales; family Chitinispirillaceae; genus BOG-1184. Next base: position 11,520 of record CAISVC010000160.1, on the reverse strand, counting down.
ATCGCGGTACCGGGATATTCTTTTTTAACGGTGACCGAGCTCATCGGCGTCTGTTCGCTGCTTGTTTCGCCCGACACCGCGCTCATTCATGCTGCGGCGGCGCGGGGGGTGCCGGTGGTGGGCCTTTATACCGCGCACGCCGAGAACTTTGTCCGGTGGGGACCCTATCATGTCAGGTGTAAAGTTATCAGGTCGTCAAGTGCCGGGAACCTGAACGGCATCGAGCCCGAAACCGTATGCCGTGAGACGTTAGGGCTTCTGGAGGAAATCGGCGGGGTCAGATACTAATGCATTTGGATTGTTTTCGGCAGAGACAGGTTGAAAACCTGTCTCTACTGCGAGATGAAAAGATACGCACCATGAAAAAAATAAATACCCTTGCACAGCTGTTATTGCTTTCGATAATGGTAAACGCAACCGGCACCGAGCCGATAGATAACCTGCCGCTGTTCGGGCTCTCCATCGATTACAGCGAGCGGAGAGGATTTCTGGATTTCGGCGGCAACCATACCGAGTCGCTGGACAGAAACAACCTCTTTACTGGCGGCATTATAATGGGAAAACGATGGCCGCTCGGACATACACTACGTTTACAGATAGCAGCTGATATCAAATATGGCTCTGCCGCGGACGATACGCTGGCGGCGATCCCGGTCACGGATGTAAATGGCGTTGTGACTTTTGAGCCGACCCTGCTCACGACGGCGCTTTTCCACGGCGGGTGCGTTGCGGAACTGCACTGTCCGTTCAAAGTCGCGCCCAACGGCCAGTGGTTTCTGCTTGGCGGTGGAGGGGCGCATATCACCAGGATCAGGGAACGTGAGGAGGTTCTCGGGAATTCACAGATACAGGTGACCGGCGATCCCTATGTTGAAGGCAATAAAGTCATGTTCAGCGCCAGCATCCACTGCGGACTTGGTTTTGAAATTATCGTTTCCCCGCTGTTCGGCGTCGCGGCCAGCTATTCGCTGCGGTACTGGTACCCCGTTCACTACGGGATGACAAAAGATTATTTCCCCTACAAGTCAGTTGGTTACCGCGAACGATTCTTCTCGCACGAATTCAATATCATAGTTCTTGTCAAGAGGTAAGAAACGGCAGGCAATCATGCGGCGGCACCGGGAAAAGCCGGAAGCGGGACTTCCGTAAGCCGGGCGCCGATAATGCCGCTCGCCAGCGCCACCGCGGCCAGTTCCGTGGTGAGCCGGGTCGGCGCCAGATTGACGCCTGTTGCGCCGAGCGTTTTGAGCGCAATAAATTCTTCCGGTGCAAAGCCGCCGGGCGGCCCCACAAGGCAGGTAAAGGGCGGAGACTGATTCCGCACAGCGTCAAGGGCTCCGGAAAAGGAAACGCCTTCGCGGTCGGCCACGAAACAGCTTCCGGAGAGCGCGGAACGGATGTTTCCGAACGGCAGCGGCGGGTCGAGGCGCGGCAGATACGGATAAAGCGACTGCTTGAGTGCGGCGATCATTTTAATGCGGAACCGTCCCGACAGCCTCCCGGAGTCCGCGCTGCGTTCCCACCACTCCCGCTGACAATACCTGCACACAAGCGGCGTAATCCGCGCGACGCCGAGCGCAGTGAGATCACCGATAAGCCTTTCAAACGCAGCCCGGTCCGGCAGACCTGTCAGCATATGGATGGAGCATGAGTGGCGCAGCACCCGCGTGCGGCTGACAATATGTCCGGCAAGCCGCTGCCTGACGATCGATTCGACCGTGCATTTGTACATGGTGCCCTGTCCGTCGGTGGCGATAAACGGATCGCCTTTCCCACGCCTGAGCACCGCGACCGCATGGCGGGTTTCGCCTGCATCGAGAAAAAGCCGGTCCGCTTCGATATGGTCGGTGAAGAAAAGGAAGTGACGGTAGTCGCGCACGTTTCCAATTACTTTCCAGCCGGATTTTTCGGCTGTGTTTTCTTCGCCGTATCGGCTGCTGCCGGTTTAGGAACAGTTTTTTTCACCGTATCAATAAATTTTTTGGAAATATCAGGTGCCGGAGCAGTACCACCCTGCAATCCGGGTTTCCAATTCGGCGGCACTTCGTCCGGGCAGCCGTCATCATCTTTGTAGCCGTTATGGATCTCGGGCGCATTAGGACACACATCGGCCGAATCAGGAATGCCGTCTTTGTCATTATCATAGTCCGGGCACCCGTCTTCATCCTCAAAGCCGTCCCTGTCTTCAGGAAGGTTCGGGCATTTGTCCCGGACGTCGGGGATGCCGTCATTGTCCTGGTCAAACGCAGGTATTGACGGGTATTTGTTTTTCTCGGCGTCAAGCACCCTCTGGATCATCTCCTGTTCGCTGATGAGACCCATGTTTTTTCCGTCCTTGCCCCTTTCCTTGAGCGCTTCCGCGGGGGTCGAGAAAAGCACCGCAGGGGACTTGTCAAGCGATTTTTCGGAATATCCGGGATCAATCGCGAGATTCGTTTTGTCAACCTGCGCATAATTATTATAGGCATCACGGTTCATGTAGAAATCGTTGCAGACGATGCGGCTGCGCCGCGCCCCTTCGTTGACCCAGAGGCCGAACTGCTTGTTGCGGAAAAAAACGTTGTTCTGGATCAGCACCTCGCTGTTGCCGGCCAGCATGATGCCGCTGTACCCGTTCTCAGCAATAACGTTGTGCTCGACAAGGGTTTTAATGCTCCTGACCGTTTCGCAGAAAATGCCGGTCCATCCGTTCCGGTACACGACGTTATTCCGGATCATCGGCAGCGTGACCAGGCAGTGGATGCCGCTGCCTTTATTGCCGCAGACGCAGTTATGCTCGATCGTCATTGAGATACTCTCGCACAGGATCCCCTTTTCGCCGTTTTCAATGGTGAAATTTCTGATTACCGCCTTGTCCGCGCCTCTGACCACCGCGCCGCGCTTGTTGCCGCGGATAACGGTTCCCTCGACTGATTCACCGATGAGCGCGACTTCGTCTTTAAGGACGATTGATTCCTTGTAGGTCCCCTTGCTGACAAAAACCGTATCGCCGGCATCGGCACGGTCAAGCCCCGCCTCAATCGTGGGCGCGTCTTTGGGAACTGCGATTTTTTTGCCCGCCTGCAGATTGACCGCCAGGGCTGTAATAATAAGCAATGCGATTTCTCTTTTCATGGGAATCTCCGTGTTGGGAAGGGTTTTTATCGGCAGCTATTGCACTACAAAGTACTCTCCAAATCTATATTATCCGCGAAATTCGTGGCAAATAACCTGCCGTACCGGATCGTGATAACAAATCGATTGCTGGAGAGGTGAATCTTATTGAAAATGTTCTTCCGCCGGAGCATTCAGACACGTAGCGGTCAGCTGCTGTCACGTACTGTCCTGACTAACGCAGCAAAAAAGCCAAGAGAACAAATTTATCCTATCGCCACGCCGCCGGTCTCGCCGGTCCGTATGCGGATACACTCGGCAAGCTCAAGAACGAAGATTTTTCCGTCGCCGATCTTGCCGGTCTGTGCCCCCTTTATGATCGCCTCGACGGTCGGTTGGAGATAGCTGTCGTTGACCGCGATCTCAAGCCGAACTTTTTTAATGAGGTTGCCGGCCTCGCGGACGCCGCGGTACACTTCCGATACGCCCTTCTGCCTCCCGCACCCGAGGACATTGCTTACGGTTTTCAGATAGATTTCTCTTTCGTCAAGAGCTTTCATCACCGCATCGAGTTTATGCGACTGCAGGATCGCGATTACGAGTTTCATGTGTTTGTCCTTTCGTTTCAGTCCAGAAGCGTATAAGCGCTTTCCTTGTGTTGCGTGTGGTCGAGGCCGATGAGTTCCTCCTCGTCGTTGACGCGCAGACCGAGCACCAGATCGATAAGTTTCAGAAGAGCAAAGGTTAAAAGTATCGAATAAACGACAACCACGCCGACCGCGACAGCCTGCGCGCCGAGGAGTCCCGCATTGCCGAAGAACAGCCCGTTATTACCCGCACCGTTGATCACCTTCTGCGCGAAAAGCCCGGTCGCAAGCATGCCGATCATGCCGCCGATGCCATGCACGCCGAATGCGTCGAGGCTGTCGTCGTAGGTCAGCTTCTGCTTGACAAAAACAACTGCCGAATAGCACACCATGCCGGCCATGATGCCGATGAGCATGGCTGAGCCGACCGAAACGTAGCCCGATGCCGGCGTTATGGTGGCGAGCCCGGCCACCGCGCCGGTTGCGCCGCCCAGAACGGTGGGTTTGCCGGCAGAGATCCATTCGATCGCCATCCAGGTGAGCGCCGCAACCGCCGCCGCGGTATTCGTGGCGATAAACGCGGAGACCGCCAGCCCGTTGGCAGCGAGCGCGCTGCCGGCATTGAACCCGAACCAGCCGAACCAGAGAAGGCTTGCGCCGAGAAGAACATAGGTCATATTATGCGGCGGGAGCGGCTCGTTCGGGTAGCCTTTCCGCCTGCCGAGCATGAGCGCGCACACTAAAGCCGAAACGCCGGAAGAGAGGTGCACCACGCTGCCGCCGGCGAAATCGAGCACGCCAATTGTTTTAAGCCAGCCTCCGGAACCCCAGACCCAGTGGCAGACCGGATCGTATACGAGCGTGGCCCAGAGCAGGCTGAATAGGGCAAAAGAGGCGAATTTCATACGTTCGGCGAACGCGCCGGTAATGAGCGCCGGCGTGATGACCGCGAACATCATCTGGAAAACGGCAAAGAGCGCATGCGGAATGGTCGCGCTGTAATCCGGGTTCGGCGCCATCGATACATTTTTGAGTCCGATCCATGAAAGGCTGCCGATAACGTGGCCGATGTCGGGCCCGAAAGCGAGGCTGTAGCCGAACAGCACCCATTGCACGCTGAGCAGGCAGAGCAGGAAAAACGACTGCATCATGGTCGAAAGCACGTTCTTTCTTCTGACAAGGCCGCCGTAGAAAAAGGCGAGGCCCGGCGAAGTCATGAGCATTACGAGCGCCGCGGACATGAGGACAAAACCAGTGTCGCTTCCGTTGATCACAGGTACTCCTTTACTTGTTATAAAAAAAGTTGTTGTCGATACTCTGCGATATAACAACAAAAAGTATGCCGGGTTGCAAACGCCTTAAAAATGCAGAAATTGAACCTGCCCGGTACAAAAATGTTGAATCTGTCATACGATGATACAATTTCCGGTTACTAGGCTTTCAGGTTGAGGAAAAGAAGTGTGATTGGGTCAAATTTGTAGAAAGGTGGGAAAAAGATACGGTTTCGTTATCAAAACCGTATCTGCACACCCAGCTCAACAACACGGTTCGAGGGCAGCTCAAAAAACGCCGAAGCGCTCAGATCTCAATCTTTATCATTTCTTTATAGTTCCCCCCTCATTATTAACAATTTCCTTATCTTTTTTGGATTAATTTTTACTGCAATTAAAGTTTATCGCGTAAAATTAATTATAAGAAAGGAAACAATTAATCCTATGGACTTTGAAACCGTTGTATCCGTCGGCGCGGCGGTGTTCCTGTTCTTTTATTTGATATACACCATCATTCACCCGGAGAAGTTTTAGTCGAGGCAACTCATGCATCCGATGGACGTTGTACAGGTTATTGTTTATATCGCCGCCCTCACGGTTTTGGCACCTTTGCTCGGCGCATATATGGCGGACGTGTTGTCACAAAAGCGATGTTTTCTTTCACCGCTTCTCAGACCTGTCGAAAATGCGCTCTATCGTCTGAGCGGGGTCGATCCTGAAGAAGAAATGACCTGGAAACAGTATTGCGTCGCCCTCTTGATTTTCAGCGGGCTGGGAATGGCAGTGGTGTTCTGTCTGCAGCTGACGCAAAAGATCCTGCCGTTCAATCCGCAGCATTTGCCTGCGGTCTCATGGCACCTCGCTCTGAACACCGCGATAAGTTTCATGACAAATACCAATTGGCAGGCCTATGCGGGAGAAACGACCCTTTCCTACCTCACCCAGTTCCTCGGGCTCACGGTCCAGAACTTCGTCAGCGCAGCGACCGGCATTGCGGTGTTTGCGGCGCTCTGCCGCGGCATTGGCCGCCGCTCGTCGGAAACCATCGGGAATTTCTGGGCCGATTGTGTCCGTTCCACGGTGTATATCCTCCTCCCTTTGAGCCTTGTGTTTGCCGTCATTCTTGTCGGCCAGGGCGTGGTGCAGACCTTACGGCCCTATGTGACCGTCACCACGATCGAAGGACAGCAGCAGACAATCCCACTCGGCCCCGCAGCTTCCCAGATAGCAATAAAACAGCTGGGCACGAACGGCGGCGGTTTTTTCAACGCGAACAGCGCGCATCCGTTCGAGAACCCCACCCCGCTATCAAATTTCCTCGAGATGCTGGCCATTCTGCTCGTTGCGGCGAGCATGACCTATACTTTCGGTAAAATGGTCGGTTCTAAAAGGCAGGGTTGGATACTCTTCGTCTCGATGCTGGTACTGTTTATCGGCGGTCTTACGGTTTCCCTTTATGCCGAGCACGCGGACAACCGTCTGCTCGGCGTCGCCGGTTCGCTTGAAGGGAAAGAGACCAGGTTCGGGATCACGAACAGCGTCATCTGGTCGACCGCAACCACGGCCGCGTCGAACGGGTCGATCAATGCCATGCACGAAAGCCTTTCCCCGCTTGCCGCATTGGTCGCCATGTTCAACATGATGGTCGGCGAAGTGATTTTCGGCGGAGTGGGGTCCGGTCTGTACGGCATGATCGCTTATGTGATTCTTGCGGTCTTCATCGCGGGCCTCATGGTAGGACGGACGCCGGAATATCTGGGCAAAAAAATCGAATCGTTCGAGATCAAGATGTCGGTCATCGCGGTTCTCGCCTCCTCGATCGTGGTGCTGTTTTCCGGCGCGCTTGCCTGCATCACCCCTGCGGGACTGGCAACTCTTTCGACAAGCGGAACGCACGGCCTCACCGAGATCCTGTACGCCTTTGCCTCCGCGGCGAACAACAACGGCAGCGCCTTTGCCGGGCTCAATGCCAATACGCCGTTCTATGACCTTCTGACCGGCGCGGCAATGTTGATCGGCCGTTTTTCGGTGAGCGTGCCCATGCTCGCCGTTGCCGGTCACCTGGCACAAAAGAAATTCACGCCGCCGTCAGCCGGGACTTTCCCGACGGACGGCGCGCTTTTCGTACTACTGCTCCTCGGTACGATCATCATCATCGGCGCGCTCAACTTTTTCCCTGTGCTTTCACTGGGGCCGGTCATCGAACACCTGTTCTTTATTGCCGGGAAAGGGTTCTGATATGTCTGAATCAAGACCTCGCGCAAAACCGTTCGATGCCGCCATTATACGGTCCGCGGTTGTTGAATCCTTCCGGAAATGCGGTCCGCGTCAACTGATGAAAAACCCGGTCATTTTTGTCGTTGCGGTCGGCGCGCTCCTTTCAGTTGTTTCCACAGTGCACGGCCTCCATCACGGCGGCCTTTCAGCATTCAACCTGCAGATCTCGCTCTGGCTCGTCTTTACCGTCCTTTTTGCAAACTTTGCCGAGGCAATGGCCGAAGGACGCGGCAAGGCGCAGGCGGCCGAGTTGCGGAGGAGCCGCACGAAGACCATGGCCCGCAGAATAGTTGACGGACGTGAAACGACCGTGGCCGCCGCGGAGCTGAAAGCCGGGGACACGGTTGTCTGCGAAGCAGGGGAGGTCATTCCGTCCGACGGCGAAGTGATCGAGGGAATCGCCAGCGTCGACGAGTCGGCCGTGACCGGTGAATCGGCGCCGGTGATCAGGGAGAGCGGGGGCGACCGCAACGCCGTCGTCGGCGGTACAAAGGTCCTGAGCGACCGGATCGTCATCAGGATCATCTCAGAACCCGGGAGCTCATTTTTAGACCGGATGATCGCGCTCGTGGAAGGCGCAGTGCGTCAGAAAACACCCAACGAGATCGCGCTTTCCATACTTTTGTCGAGCCTGACGCTCGTGTTCCTCGTTGTCGTGATCACGCTGCCGGCATTCTCCAGCTACGTCGTAAAGTCGACGAACCAGACAGGGGCGATTGTCTTGTCGGTCCCCATCCTCGTCGCGCTTCTTGTCTGTCTTATTCCCACGACAATCGGCGGTTTGCTCAGCGCCATCGGCATAAGCGGCATGAACCGGCTGCTGCGTCACAATGTGCTCGTCGTCAGCGGTAGGGCGATCGAGGCGGCCGGCGATGTGGATGTACTGCTTTTAGATAAAACCGGTACTATCACGATCGGCAACCGCATGGCGACCGAGTTCCTGCCCGGCCCCAGCGTCACGAGCCAGCGGCTCGCCGATGCGGCCCAACTGGCCTCGCTTTCCGATGAGACGCCGGAAGGACGTTCCATCGTGGTGCTTGCTAAAAACGAATATAACCTCCGTTCGCGCGACATTATCGACCTGAAAGCGCATTTCATCCCGTTTTCGGCAAAAACTCGGATGAGCGGCGTCGACATTCCGGATACCGTGACCGGCAAAGTGCGTTGCATACGAAAAGGCTCTTCCGAAGCCATTCTGCATTTCATCCTTGAACACGACGGCACCTATCCGATCGCGATATTCAATATTGTCAATAATATCGCGCAACAGGGCGGCACGCCGCTCGTGGTGGCGGAGAACAATCTTGCCCTCGGCGTGATCAATTTAAAAGATGTGGTAAAAGGCGGCATCAAAGAGCGGTTCATGCGCCTGCGCGCGAGCGGCATAAAAACCGTGATGGTCACCGGCGATAACGCGGTCACGGCCGCGGCCATTGCGGCAGAGGCCGGCGTCGACGACTTCATCGCCGAGGCCACGCCCGAGATGAAGCTCGCCCGCATCCGCGAAGAGCAGGCTAAAGGCCATCTGGTGGCAATGATCGGCGACGGCACCAACGACGCTCCGGCGCTTGCTCAGGCCGATGTCGGCGTGGCGATGAACACCGGCACGCAGGCTGCGCGCGAGGCGGGCAACATGGTGGACCTCGATAGCAATCCGACCAAGCTCATCGAAGTCGTTGAAATCGGCAAGCAGCTCCTCATGACGCGCGGCGCGCTCACCACGTTCAGCATTGCCAATGATGTGTCCAAGTATTTCGCCATTATTCCGGCGATGTTTTCCGGGCTTTTCGCAAGCGTAGGGCATGCCGGCCCGCTTGCCGCGCTGAACATCATGCGGCTTTCGTCCCCCCAGAGTGCGGTTTTGAGCGCGGTCATATTCAATGCGCTCGTTATCGTTTTTCTTATTCCGCTGGCGCTCAAAGGGGTTTCGTACCGTTCGCTGCCCGCCGCGCAGGTCCTCCGCCGGAATTTGCTTATCTACGGGGTGGGCGGGCTGGTAGTGCCGTTTGTCGGCATCAAGCTGATCGATATGCTGGTTTCAGTACTTCACATTGTGTAACTGAGGATCCGACAATGAAGCAACTTTTAACGTGTTTTCGGGTATTCATCGTACTTACGCTCCTCACCGGCGTGCTGTATCCACTTGCAGTCACCGCCGTAGTACGGCTTATTTTCCCTTACCGGGCAGGGGGCAGTCTGGTCGTTGTCCAGAAAAAAGCCGTCGGTTCGGAGCTCATCGGCCAGCAGTTTACGAGCTACCGCTATTTCCAGCCCCGGCCTTCGGCCATTGCCTATAACCCTTTGCCTTCGGGCGGCAGCAACCTGAGCTGCACCTCCCTGCAGCTCCGAGATTCCGTGGAAAACCGCGGCCGCCAATTCTGCAATAGTAACCGGCTTTCACGGCAGACTGTGGTGCCGCCTGACATGCTTTTCGCTTCGGCCAGCGGCCTTGACCCGGATATCAGCCCGGAGGCGGCGCGGTTACAAATTGCCAGGGTCGCCCGGGAAAGGAACTATTCAAAGGCACAGACGGCCGCGCTCGCTTTGCTGGTCGAACATTCCGTAGCGCCTCCGCAAATGGGGTTTCTCGGAGAGCCGCGCGTCAACGTGCTCCGGCTCAACGAAGCTCTTGACAATTTAAAATAGAAAGGGGCTCGTATGAAAAAGAAAGGAATGGTTAGAAGCCATTTCATAATTAGTCAATTGTCAAAGATGTCATTCCCGCGAAAGCGGGAATCCATTGATTTTTAAAAGGCTGGACTCCCGCCTCCGCGGGAGTGACACAACTAAAATCTATTTTAAAATAGCTTCTAGAAAAAATAGTGGTACGTTCTTTTGCCGGGGATTATTATATACAGGGCATTGTTATCCAGGGCCGGCTCAAAGAAAAGGATGTCGCTAAAAAGGGAAACTTTGCCTGTCTGGTTATTTCATTAGGAGATCCATGTAATCATGGGCGAATCGAAGCGTACTGATCCGGTTTCGAGAGAAGGCCTTCCGGAACGCCCGGATCCGGACGCGCTTTTGGCATCCATAAAGCGCAGCGAAGAGGTAAAGGGACGCGGCCGCCTTAAAATTTTCTTCGGTATGGCCGCCGGCGTGGGCAAAACCTACGCGATGCTGGAGGCGGCGCGGGCGCTGAAATCCAAGGGTATCGATGTCGTCATCGGTCTTGTTGAAACGCACGGACGCCAGGAGACCGAAGCACTGTTGGAAAACCTGCCGCTCCTACCGCGCACCTCAGTTCCGTACCGCGGCATGAACATGCAGGAGCTCGACCTGGACGCGATACTGCGCCGCAGGCCCGCGTATGTGCTGGTCGACGAACTGGCGCACACCAATACCGAAGGCATGCGCCACGCGAAACGGTATCAGGATGTCGTTGAAATTCTTGACAATGGAATAAATGTTTTTACCACGCTTAATGTCCAGCATATCGAAAGCCTGGTCGATACGGTCCAGCAGATAACCGGCATCACGGTCCGCGAGACCGTGCCGGACAGCGTTGTCGATACGGCCTATGAGATAGAGCTTATCGACATCGCTCCGGACGAACTCCTGCAACGCTTTGCTGAAGGAAAGGTCTATGCGCCCGACCGCTCTGCGGCGGCCATCGAGCACTTCTTTAAAAAAGGGAACCTGACTGCTCTACGCGAAATCGCGCTCCGCGCCACCGCGCAGCACGTGGATTCGCAGCTGAAAGATTACATGCAGGAACACCGGATCAGCGGCCCGTGGAAAACCGCGGAACGGCTCATGGTCGCCATCGGTTCAAGCCCGCATTCCGAGAAGCTCATTCGTTGGACGCGGCGCATTGCATCGACCATGGAAGCGCCGTGGATTGCGGTGTACGTCCAGACTACACAGTCATTGACAACCGAGGCTGAAAAAAGGCTTAAAAAGAACATCACCCTTGCCCAGGAGCTTGGAGCGGAACTGATCACCACCACCGACGATGACATCGCCAGCGCCCTGGTCCGCGTCGCGCAGCAGAACAATGTGACCCAAATCGTTGTCGGAAAGTCCATGACGGGACTTTTCGACAATCTTGTTCACGGTGGTTCGCTCGTGAACCGGCTCATCAGGGAAAGCGGACGGATCGACGTTTATGTGGTGCAGGGTGATGCCGCTACACGCCGCAGTCGACCGCGCACGCTGCCCGGCGTCCATTCTCCTTTGTATCATTATGCCGTCGCGGGTGCCGCGGTTTTTCTGACGGCGATTGCCTGTCAGATCGTCTCCACCACGGTTGATTACCGCTCCCTCGGCATGATCATGCTGTTCGTCATCGT
>CAISVC010000159.1 GCA_903888815.1 uncultured Fibrobacterota bacterium | reverse complement strand
TTGGCAATGCTCGGCGGCGCCCTCCTCTTCAGTGAAGATTCGCGTGGTGATGCTTTTCGCGTTAACCAGTTTTTTCTTAAATTCGTCCACCTGTTGAACCGGGAAGAAGTGATCCTTTTCCCCAGCGAGTATGAGCACGTCGCACGTGATGTTATGGGCTACGCCTTGCAAGGTATATTTGGAAAATATAGAGAGAAGGTCCACGGGGTCTTTTACCCCCATCGTCCATTGTGCATTCTGCACGCCCCAGCGTATGCCCGGAGTAGTCCTCATTTTCATTGTGATGAGTGCGTTGATCGTCCGGTTAAAGCCGGCGCGGTGGAGAAACCGGATAATACCCGGCGTCTGTCTCAATGCAGCTTCCTGAAAATCATAGCATACGTCATACGCCGCTACGCCGTCTATGCGCTTATCGAATGCCGCCGCCCGAGGCGCGAGATACCCGCCGAGACTGGCGCCGATAAATACTATTTTGGAAGGCTTCGGATATTTTTTTAAGAACTCGTCGAGTACGGCGCCGGTTGGTTTCTCCCATTCATGCGTAAAGAGAAGCCCCTGCTCACGTATGATCGAGCCTTGCCCCGGCCCTTCAAATGTAAGGCAAGAATAGCCGCGCTTTATCGCGCCGGAGGCAAGCATGAAATATAGCTCCTCGAGCGTGGAATCGTATCCGCCGCACATCAGGATAAGCGGTTTTTTCTGCGCCGAGCTTCCAGCCGGATAATAAACCGCTTTGAGCGTGTTCTTCCCGTAGGGGATCGTTATGATTTTATACTGAATCCCCAGCGAATTCAGGCCGTCATAGAACGCCTGCTGATTTTTTCTGAATACGGAAAGACGCCTGGGATCGTCCGGACGCATGAAAAATTCGGCCGTCCGATAATAGCCATGCGCCCGCAGGAGACCGTTGCCGCGGCTTACGGGGTTTTTAAATTCCCGCGCTGCCTTTTCCACGCGCTCGGCGGTTTTGTTCCACTCTGCAAACCAAGCTTCGTCATCACCCTCGGGAATATTTTTTATCGTTGCGAGGATTTCACCGGTATCGCCGTCTCCGAAGGCTCTCAATGTCTGAAAATGATACGGCTGATCGGTATAGAAGCGGGAAATTCCTTTTTTGGCCGGCCATAACGCCCAAATCAACAATACGAGAAACACTATCGCGCATGCGCCGATTACAGTTATCACCTTCCATTTTTTTGTCATTTGTTTCTTTTTTGTTTTTGTCTTTACCATATGTTGCATCCTTTCAATACGTCCGACTAACCAAGAATGGCTGCTCCCGCTACAGAATGCGAGAGAGGAATATGAGATATGAAAGATATGAGGAACAGCGCCCAATTAATAAATTGTAGCTTTGCGAATATTAAAACTTATTAAAAAATTTTTCCAGAGGAAATATTATCCCGACATCCTTCGTCTGCGGGATCAATTCAACTTGCGTTTCAAACTTCGCAAAGCTCGTTTTCAACGAGTTTCATTGAAAAGGACGTGGGTGGGCTGGTTAGATTGTTTTGGCAGGAAAATATATAAGTGATATGCTATAAGTTACGCATCACAGAATATGGGAGGAATGTATATGAAAAATCTGCTGGAAGGTGTGGAAGAAATACTGCTCATGGGACCGGGACCATCCTTAGTTCCTCCTCGGGTATATAAAGCTTTAAGTCGCAAGACCATCGGGCATCTTGATCCCTACTTCCTGGAGATAATGGAAGAGGTGAAAGAGATGCTCCGCAAAATCATGAATACCAATAATACCATTACTCTTCCTCTTTCGGGCACCGGCTCCGCGGG
>CAISVC010000158.1 GCA_903888815.1 uncultured Fibrobacterota bacterium | reverse complement strand
TTCTGGTGCTGCCCGCCTTTGCCTCCTGATCTGAAGGTGTCAACATTACATGAGGAGAGAAGGTTATTGAAGGTTTTCATAGTATTTGGCGTTTTTATTAAACGATTTGTTCCTTAGCGTGAGCGTTGCGGGAGTGTGAGGCGCCTGCCAACAGCAGGCATAGACGAACACTTCCGCAGAGAGGGGTGTGCCGAAGACGAAGCGGAGCACCGGCTGAGGCCAGGGGAGAAACTTCTCCCCACCAGAAAATTATTCTTTTTTAATCTTCTTTCCTATTTCACTTAACGCCAGCCCCACCGCCTGCTTCGCATCGAACGCTTCGATGAATCTCGCGCCTTCAAGATTTCCCGCTTTCCGCAGGTTCCACGCGCCGGGAAGAAATACTATGCTTTTGTCTGCGTCAAGGGCCATGGCCATTTCCGAAAGCGTGCCGAACGCTCCCGGAAAGGCTATGAGCACATCAGCCGTGTTCACGACAAGGGCATTGCGGGCAATGCCGAGCCCTGTGGGGACAGGAATATCGACATACAGATTTGCGTCAGATTTGGTTGCGGTCGGCAGAATGCCGATCACATGGCCGCCGTTCTCATGCGCGCCTTTTGCCGCCGCCTCCATGACGCCGCCCAGACCGCCGCATACGAGCGCTGCCCCGCGCTGTGCGAGGAGTCCGCCGACTTCATACGCGAGCTGAAACTGTTCCTGCGATAATGCGCGACCCGAACCGATCACGCCGATAACCGGCCATGCTGCCATAACGATCAATCCTTTCCCGTTAGCATGCGGTGCGATTTCATGTCTTCATGACCTCCCTGATCCGGCTTGCGAGCGCGTCACGCTGTTTCTCAAACCCCTTTTTGCCGAGCAGGGCAAACATGTTCTTTTTATAGGCCTCGACCCCCGGCTGGTCAAAAGGATTGACGCGCAGCAGGTAACCGGAGAGTGCGATTGCTTTTTCAAAGAAGTAGAAGAGCTGGCCCAGCGTTTCTTCGGATCTGCTGTTAAGCAGGAGGGTGGCGGCCGGCACGCCGCCGTCGAGATGGGCGAACAGCGTTCCCTGATACGCGCGCTGATTGATCTCCTCAAAACTTTTGCCCGCCAGATAATTAAGTTCATCACTGTCATCGGTAAATTCAGGCACGGTAATCGTATTGGCGGTTTCCCTGAGCAGCATGAACGTCTCGAAAACCGACCGCACGCCTTCCTGCATCCACTGGCCGAGCGAATGAAGGTCGGTGGTGTAATCGAGCGAAGCCGGAAAGATGCCGGTGTTGTTTTTCCCCTCGCTCTCGCCGGCAAGCTGTTTCCACCATTCACTCACGAAATGGAGCTGGGGTTGGAACGACGCCATGACCTCGGTGGTATAGCCGCGCTTGAAAAGGATGTTGCGGACCACCGCATAGCGTCCCGCCATATTGGCATCAGGGGTCGCACCTTTGCAGAAATGCATTGCCTGCGCGGCCCCGAAAAGGAGCTTCCTGATGTCGATTCCCGCCGCCGCGATCGGAAGCAAACCGACCGGTGTAAGTACGGAAAACCTTCCGCCCACGTCCGGCGGAATGTCGAAGGTCGCATAGCCTTCTTCGGCGGCGAGTTTGCGCAGCGCGCCGCTTGCCGGGTCGGTGGTCGCCACGATCCTGCCGGCGGTCGCCTTGCGGCCGTACCGATCCTCCATCCATTTGCGGATGACGCGGAACGCGATACCCGGCTCGGTTGTGGTGCCGCTCTTGGAAATGACGTTGACCGCAACCTGCTTGTCTTTGACAAGGGAGAGCAGGTCGGCCAGATAATCGGAATTGATGGTGTGGCCGGCGAAAATGATGCGGGGTTTCCGCAGGTCTTCAAACGACGGCGAAAGGAACTCGATGGCCGCACGCGCGCCGAGGTACGAACCGCCGATGCCGATGCAGATGAGAACATCGGCCTTGTCATGCAGCTCCTGCCCTGCCGTAACGATTGAATCGACGAGTTTCTTCGGGGTCTTGGTCGGCAGATCGAGCCAGCCTAAAAAATCGCCGCCCGGCCCGCTCCGGTCCGAAAGCATTTTTTCCGCAGCGGCCAGAGCTGGTGCATAGGCGTCAATATCGGACTGCTTTATGGTTCCGTCAAGGAGCCGGTCGTCAAAGGTGATTTTCCTGTGAGCCATGCGTCTCCTTAGTTATTTGTTATCATAAAAATCTCTGAACCTGGTTTTTATCATGCGTCATCGGTCTTGCCAGCGCCATCATTGCTGCCCCGTTTTTGAACAGCGTCACCATGCCCGTCGATTCCGACACCGCAACGGCAAGCGCGTTGGTACAGGCCGTGATGCCTGCCGCCGCGGCATGACGCGCGCCTAAACCGCTCGGGATCGGCGGCTGATTATCGACCGGCGGGGGCAGCAGATAGCTGCCGGCGGAGAGCACAATACCGTCGCCCGTGAGGATGAACGCGCCGTCGATCGCGGCGAACTCCTTGATGGCTTCGGCGAGGCTCGGGTCGAGGATGTTGCGTTCGACTTCACTGTAGCCCCGGAACGGATTGATGATAAGCTGCCGTACGTGGGCGTTGACGGAATTGGTGTCGCCCACGACGAAAATCGTGCCGATCGGCTTTCCTTCCCGTCCCTCCACCGCGATCTCGCCGGCGACCGCAATAAGACGCTCGAGCACCTCTGGCTTGACATCGGCCGGCACGATACTCTGGGCCGTTGTGAAGAAAAAGTCGTACTCCTTTTCGACGTTGATGACAACCACGGTGTCGAAAACGTTATTGTTGGGATTTCCCGAAATGCACACCACACGGTCTTCGCGTTTGATGAGGTTCCGTGACAGCGCAAGCAGAATGCCGATTTTTATCTGCCCGGTGCGTGATGCCGGAATAGACGGCACCTGCAGGAATCCTTTGATTCGGCGGTCGCTCTTGAGGTCGAACCGGGTGCGGTTGCTCGTCACCACGATGAACCGCGTTTTGGTCTTGATCTGATCCAGAAATTCGTTTTCCCGCACCGCGTCCGCGAACACCATGATGGCGCCTGCCTTTATCTCGCGCGCCAGATTCATGGCCGTCCGCAGGATAGGCAGCACTGCCTTGCGTTGTCTGCGCGCGTTTTTTTCCTGCGCCCCGCCCCCGCCTTTTTTCAGCGTTTTCATGACGGCGCGGATGTCGATGTTTTCTTCCGGTGACAGAAGCGCTTCGCGCACCGCATCGGATTTGAAGAAATCGGCCATTTCCGCCAGCAGCTGGATCTGGCGGTTGTTGTCAGCGTCGTCCCGCGAGACGAGCAGCACGATGAGGTGGGCGAGCGCTCCGCGGGCGGCATTGTATTCGATGCCGCGCATGCTGCGGCCCACCGCAATGGCGAATTCGTCCTTTATGGGCCCGCGCGACTGTGGCAGGGCCAGTCCGGCCCCGATAAACGTCGATGCCGCCTCTTCGCGCCGCAGGATTTCGTCAATGATGCTCTTTGGTTTTTTAATGTCGAACTCCCGGCATATGGCCGACGCGAGCTCCTTGAGCGCCTCCACTTTGTCGTCGCTGGCAAGTTCGACAAGGGTAGGAATCGCAAGATACCGTTCAAACGCCATACCAATACCTCCTTTTTATTTAACCGGTGCAGCCGGTGCGCGGCCGTCAAACACCGGCGCAGCGCAGTAGTCAATGATCCGTTTATTCTGCACCGATAGAACGCCGTTCCTCAGCGAGATTGCCTTCATCCGCAGCAGCTGCCCCAAACCCCTGTCCGTGATTTCGGCAGGGGTACACGGTTCCACCGATTTCAGGTTCCTGCCCGCACCGCGCAGTATTTCGAGGACAGCCGGCAGAAGCTTTTCCGCCTGTGCACGGGGAAGCGCCGGAATATCCCGCATTACAGAGGCGAGCAGATGGTGCGGCAGCAGACGGTAAAGCGCAATAAATTTTCCGCGCATATGTTCCCCGAGTTTCCGCATCGCAACGCGGTATTTGAAGAAATCGTCGCTAACTTCCGTTGCGTTGTTCGTTTCCTGGTCAAGGAACGAACGTGCTGAGACCGGTGCATCGTAGTCAATATAGACCGCCCCGTATTTTCTTCCTGTTCTCGGCGCAAGCATGAACGGCGCAAATGCCAGAATATCGGCGCCGAAATAAAACACATTGCCCAGCATACGCTTTAAAAAAGGCTGGGTGTGCTTGCGCAGCTTCTTACCCTTGAGGAGCAGGCCGAACCACGGAGCATCGGGCGCGCATTCGTATGAAATCGCCATGGGCAGAAGAACAACGTTTTCCATCGGGCGCCTTGCCTGCAGGAGAACCGCGGCCCCCAGAATGCCGCTTTTCACGTCGAGCGTTGCGCCGGAGTAGCTGCGGCCGCCCTCCGGAAAAACGATAACCGCTTCCTTATTTTTCATCATTGCAACCACACGGTTGCACAGTTTTTTTACGTAGTCCCGTTCGAACGCGATCTCGCGTTCCACCGTAAATGCCCCGAACGCGCGGAACCGAGGTCCGAGGTAGGGGAGCCGCGTCAGATTGGAGCCGGCGGCAAAGCGAAGGTGCTTGAAGCCCCGGAAAATCAGCGTATAGCCGGCCATGTAATAATCCACATGACTGCGATGCGTGCATACGATCATGTGCGGCTGCCGCTGGAATTCCTGTGCGTCAAGCTTTGGACCCTCGACCGTCATCGAGGAGAAGACCTGCCGGAAAAAGCGGTCGATGCCGCCTGAAACGCTCATGACTGATTGATGAAAAGATTGCATTGAACCTCTCGCTAAAAAATAGGATGTGAGGGGAGAAAAGTCCACGCAGTAATGATTTTTAATCAAAAAAGCACGGTTTCCAGGAAATGCAGGGATTTCAGCTCGCTTCGTATGTCAAGATGGTAGCGGCAGTAATCGGCCAAAAGGCGGGTGATTCTTATCCGTTCTCCCGGTGTAAACGCGGCGGACAGGGGTTCTTTTCCATACGGCCCTTCACCGAGTAAAAAAGCTGCAGCCGGGCCCGGCAGAAAGGACGGGGCTGTGGCGGCGTTTCTGGCGCAGGAAGAACAGAGAAGGCCGCCTTTTTCCGGCACGACCATGCCGCCCGCCGAAGCAACACGCGGGCTTCCGCAGCGGACGCATTCACGGAGATTGAGCAGAAAGCCTAACAGTCTGGCCCAGCCGTGGAAAAAGCTCCACAGTTCGCAGACGGGAAATGGCATGCCGGGAAGCTTTTCGAGACGATCGAGAAAGGCCAAGGCAAAATCGAAGAGCTCGCCGTGCGTCTCGGACGCGGTAACGGATTTGAGTATAAGCTCGAAGCATGCATCGCGCAGAGCGAGTCTGCCGAGGTCGGCCCGGATTGCAGGGAAATAGTTAATAACGGAAACGGCGCCGATGGTGTGGAGGTCGCGGTGCGGTTTCAGATAGAGCACGAGTTCCACGAGCTGGCCGCGTTCAAGCGTCAGGGGAGATTGGGGCGAGCGCCGGACGCCTTTGGCGATGCCGTTGATGCGGCCGTAATTGCGCGAAAGCAAGGCGGCTATCGTGCTTGACTCGCGGTACGGCATGACCGAAAGCACGAGGCTTGCTGTTTTTTCTATGCTCATCGGGATCTGTCAATCGCGTGGATCGTGGAGCTCGTGCGGCTTCTTGATCCGCCGGGATTTGCGTTTGAAAATATCCATCCAGTTCCAGCGCCTGGTCGGGGAAAAAAGCTTCTGGCTGTCGGGAAAAAGAGCCGCACCCAGAAGACCTCCGGAAACGACAAGCTTGAGAGCGGTTTCGACCGGGACATCGACCGTAATCAAATCCTCTTCCGGAACATACAGGAGAAACCCGTTCGTGGGATTAGGTGCTTTGGGCACGAACACGGCGACCAGTTTCCGCGCTGCACTGGCTGAGAATGCCGCGTTGTTTTCCGAGGTGACAAGGCCGATAACGAAGCACTCCTTTCTCGGGAATTCCACCAGCACGACCCGTTCGAAAAGCTTTTTTTTGTCAATAGTTGCCGTATCGATGATCTGCTTGATCACCAGATAAATCTTATTAAGGAAAGGAATGCTGGTGATGATCGCATTGCCGGTTGCGATAATTTTCCGGCCGAAATAATTTTTTGCCGCGACACCGACAACATAGACGATAAGAATTGATACGATAAGCCCCGCGAACGGCGGCCAGTGTACGCCGAGCGTTCTGGGAAGCGCCTTGTCGGCCCAGTCGAAGAGCTTCCAGAAGATAAAGACGGATCCGACGACAGGAATCAGAAGAAAAATACCGGCGATAATATTATTGCGGACATGCT
>CAISVC010000157.1 GCA_903888815.1 uncultured Fibrobacterota bacterium | reverse complement strand
GGTAAAAACATTGGAAAGCATCGTGAGCAGAATATTGCCCATACTGTGCCAGAAGTAAAGCACACGATGACGCCCTACGCCGGTGAACCGCGAGCCGTAGACCACATCGGCATCGTTCTCGACGATCGGGGCGAGAAGCACGGGGTACTCATCCGGATTATACTCAAGATCCGCATCCTGAATGATGATGATATCCCCGGTGCAGTTGGCGAAACCGGTACGGAGCGCCGCGCCTTTTCCCTTATTGACTTCGTGGAGGACGACCTTGATTTCCGGACCGGCAATCGTTTTGAGAATATCGCGGGTTTTATCCTTCGAACAGTCATCGACGACGATTATTTCCCGCGTGTTTTCGGTTTTATAGAGCGGCGCGCATTTCACCCTGTCAATTATCGCCCTTACGGTCTTCTCTTCATTGTACACCGGAATAACGATTGATATTTTCATTCCTGCTTCCCTGTTGCCGGCATACCGGCATTACATACCGGCATTAACCGCTGCGGTCAATTCCGCTTCGTTTTGTATGACGGCAATCTGACGGTTTTCCATGAGCAGCGTCATCGGATTTTTGATCCCCAGGGCTGTAAGCAACCGCCAGTGATCGGATAATCTTGCCGCCTGCTCATGAATATGCCTGATAAATATATCCTGAGCAATGCCGCTGGCACTCAAATTGATAAACCAGTAAGAACTTCCCGGGTCTTGAATAAAACGCGCCAGATATTTCACGTAATTATCATGATGCAGCGAATCCATGACCAGCCACCGCAGGGCCTCTTCCCGCCTTATCTTCTCATCAACTGCGGGGGCTGCGGTTTCCGGGTCGGCATACAGTACCGGCGCTATCCGCACCTTCTTCGCGAGCAGGGTATCCGCACAGACCGCTCCTATGACCTGCACCGCTCCGGAAAAAAGCGGGTCGACGAAAAGCACGAGGGTATGCGCCGTTCGCTCTCGCTGCGGGAAATAGTTCTTCGGCGTAATACCGTCTTTAAAAGTAAACCCGTTTGCGACTCCGATCAGACCGCTTTCGACGCGCAAATAATTATAGGCTTTGGCGATACCGTTCCCGAACAGATAAAACGGCAGTGATAAAGGAGCGTAGGTTTTCATCATCATCCGCCCCTTCGCCGATGCAAGCGTCACGGTCTCAAGGGATGCGTTCGGGAAAAGTTCTTCGGTGGTGGCGATTACCGATTTCTCCGGGTGCTGCACGGTTGAGTCCGCAACAAGCGCGATAAAGGAAAACTGTACGTCGGGCGTGTACCCGCATGTGCCGGCAGGCAGGCATCTTCCGATCGCGCCTTTTTTCCTGCACTCTTTGTCGTCAAAACATTCCGGAACAGAGTCGCAGAAAGAGGGTTTTGTCATACCCTCCCTGATCATCAGGCACTGCGTTTTTACAAGCCGTCTGCGCTCTACGGCCTTTTCAAAAAGAGTATTATTTATCAATAGCGTCGGCGATGCCTGAATGTTAAGGCGCATGGAGCGCCGGTAATGGTCGGCGACCGCCTGTCTGCCCGATACCCGCGCCCAGGCGGCGATCGATGCGCTGTCGAGCCGCATTTTTGAAATGACCGAAACGGTAGTCGCGCCCTCGCCGCTCCGCGCGGCAAGGAAGTCCAGCCACCGGCCGGGATACAGGGCCTTGACGGCAAGCCAGGACATTTCATCCTTTGCTTCTTCGCCCCCGTGAAGAGACGACGGCGAATCATCGGTTACCGTACCGATAAACCATACATTCCATTCGATACCGGCGAATTTCTTTACAAATTCAATAAATTCCCGCAGTGCGGCACGCCCGTAGGGACATTGACCCATGATATACAGGTCATATACCCCCCTGGCTTCCGCCCCGCCCTTTGCCGCAAGAACCGTCCCAACCGCACTGTCGGCCGCGCCTGACGGTCCCACGCTGAGCCAGCCGCTCTTTTCAACGCCTGCGGAATGATGCCCTTTCGAAAAAATCGTTCTGGCAAAGGACAGCTTTTTCCCCTCATAGCCGAACTGCATGACAAGCGTCTTTCCCTTCATGGTTACCGGAGATTGCGAAATTCTGCGGTGGCCGTTCACGAGGATATCGCAGTCCGGAAACGAGTCGGCGAGCATGGTCGTCATCTCCTCGCCCAGGTGCGAAAGAATGATCCGGAAATCGGAGGCCCTAACCATCTCCTTCCAGATTTTCCGGACGCTTGAAAAGGGCGGCAGGACAACGCATGAATCATCGCGCGGGAACAGGCGTTCCGGCGATGCAAGCGCGGTGACCGCAAAACGGATGCCGTCTTTAACGACGATACGATAGGAAGGGACAATGGATTTCCCCCGGATAAAAAGCAGTTTGCTGAAACGAGCGGCAAGCCTGCGGCGGCGGCGGCTTTCGCAAGCCATACTCCTCCATACTGTAAATCATCGTCCCCGATCGCCGCCGCATCATACTTCATCATGCTCATGGCGCGGACCGCCGACAGCGTCCGCTGCGAATCCGCCGCCCTGCCACCGGTATAGTCGTCGTAGATGCCGCCGCCGGCGAAACCGCCGGCGTCAAGGAGCAGGATAGCGGCCGGGTCACCGAATTTTTTCAGCGCCGCCGCCCGCTCCGCCAGTCCGCCGCCGGGATCGTTCGGGCAGTCGCATGGATAGAGCATTGCATGGGTCTCGCCGGAAGCGATAACAGTAATCGTGGCCGTATCAGTATTTGAGGCGAAAGAAATGCTCCAGATCGCTAATAGAAGCAACGCTGTTATTCTTTCCATAATAGATTAAATAAAAAATACGAGATTGACTCTATGGATACATCATTTTTGTTCGTTTGTTTAGTCGTCCGGTCGGTCGTAGAGACAGGTTTAAAACCTGTCTCTACGAAATTAAATGGCAATTTGTATCTCTATTTTATTTCTTGCTGTTTTTTTCTATATTTTATACTACGATGTCCCATTTTACCGTCTTTGACCTCTTCACCCTCCTCTGCGGCATCGCCCTGTTTCTTTACGGCATGCAGCAGGGAGAAAAAAACCTCAAGAAACTTGGTGTCGCGCGGCTCCGCCAGATTATCGGCGCCATCACAAAGCACCGGCTCGCCGCGTACCTGACCGGCTTTACCACCACGCTTATCACGCAATCTTCGAGCGCTGTGACCGTGTTGCTCGTAGGATTCGCAAGCGTCCAGCTCATGACGCTCCGGCAATCGCTCGGCGTTATCCTCGGTTCCGACCTCGGCACGACCATGACCGTACAGCTTTTTGCATTCAAGTTTTATCTTGTCGCTCCGCTGCTTATCGCGCTCGGCTTTGCCGTCTCCTTTGCAAAAAAATCAAGCCCCTTTGCGCTCACCGGCAAGCTTGTCCTGGCCATCGGCTTTGTGTTTTACGGCATGCAGCTCATGGCAGAAACCTCCGGCTCTCTGCGTTCATACCCTGTTGTGGACCACATGCTGCGGGAAAGCTTCACCAATCCCTGGATCGGCCTGGCCGCCGGCATCATTCTTACCCTGATCATCCAGAGCAGCGCCGCGACACTCGCTGTTGTCATGGCCATGGCGAACCATTTTTCCTTTCCAGACGGAAGCATGCCCGGCCTTGCCAATTTCCTGCCTATTGTTCTGGGCGCCAATATCGGTACCTGTTCCACCGCATTTCTGGCGCTGCTGCAGGCCGAAGAGGAAGGTGTGCGGGTCGCCTGGGCGCATCTTTCATTTAAAATAACAGGTACGCTCATTGCGCTCCCCTTTGTCTACCTGCTCTCCCATTTCACCATCACGGTCAACGTGTCGCCGGCTTTTCAGATTGCCGGGCTGCATACGGTATTCAACCTGTATATTTCGGCCGTTTTTCTGCCGCTGCTGCCCCTCTTTGACCGGGCCATCCACCGTCTCGTCGTTTCCCGGAAAAAAGATGAACAGCGCTTCAGGACGCAGTTTCTGCACGAAAAAGTATTGCCGTTCCCGGTGCTCGCACTTTCGCAGGCTGTCAAGGAAATCTCGCGCATGTCCGACATCGTGGCGCAGATGGTCGAAGACAGCCTTGAACTCATCATGAACTACGATTTCCGGGCAAGCAGCCGGATTGCCGAAAAAGACGACGAAGTGGATTTCCTGCACGAGCAGGTCATGACCTTCCTCACGCATATCGCCCGCGAGGAGCTCGGCCCCGACGAGGCGTCGCGCGCCTACGAACTCGTCATGGTCACCACGGATATCGAACATATCGGCGACATCGTGTCAAAAAGCATCACGGAATTCGCGGAAAAGATTGACCGGAGCCCCACCCCGCTCTCAGCGGAAGGAAGGCAGGAGATCGTTGACTTCTTCAATACCGCCATCGGTCTGCTCAGGGAAGCGCTGGCGGCGTTCACCATCAGCGACAGGGTACTCGCTCGAAAAATATACGACCGCAAGGAATCGACTAAGGACCTGTTTTCCTCCTATGTCGACCGGCACATGAATAGACTTTACAACAGGAAATCAGAATCACTCCAGACCACCTCCATTCATATCGACCTGCTCGAAGAGATACAGCGCATCAATCATTTCACCTTCCGCATCGCCGCGCATGTACTCAAGATCTACCGGGCGGAGTAATGTTCCGGGGGCAGGAATCACCGAGGATTGCCTCGCTCTCTGGGGTCCCCCGATCTGCACCTGCGGGTGCAGACGCCCCCTATGTTCGCTCGACAACCTCGATGACCCCTGCTTCTACTTCCCTACGGTGGTGACAGATGAAAAAGACTAATAGGATATATTTCGTCTCCTGTCTCCCTGCCACCTTTAGGCTGTTTTTTCCTTATATTTTAGTTGCCCCCCGCCATTTTTCCTTCTATTTTATAAACCGTGCGCCTTGCGCACAACAGACGTGAAATGTATATACCGTAGGGCTAAAAATATTCACACCATCTTAACAGGAGCCATTCTATGTCCATCAAAGTCCTTCTGAACGAAGACGAGATTCCGCGTCAGTGGTACAATCTCGCCGTTGATCTCCCTACCCCCCTGCAGCCGCCGCTCGGGCCCGACGGCAAGCCGGTTTCCCCGGAAGCGCTGGCCAAGGTTTTTCCCATGAACCTGCTCGAGCAGGAAATGAGTCCGCAGCGCTGGATCACGATCCCGGACGAAATCATCGACATCCTGTACCGGTGGCGTCCGTCTCCCCTGCGCCGGGCCGTGTATCTCGAAAAAGCGCTTAACACACCGGCTAAAATCTATTACAAGGATGAAAGTATGTCGCCGCCAGGCAGCCACAAGCCCAATACGGCAGTTCCGCAGGCATGGTATAATAAAAAAGCCGGCACCAAGACTTTGACCACCGAAACCGGCGCCGGCCAGTGGGGAAGCGCGCTTGCCTTTGCCTGCTCGCTCATCGGTCTCGCCTGCAAGGTTTTCATGGTGCGCATCAGCTTTGACCAGAAACCATTCCGCAAGACCATGATGGAAACATGGGGGGCAACGTGCGTTGCCAGCCCTTCAACCGAAACCGAAGCAGGCCGTATGTTCCTGAAGAAAGACCCCAACACGCCGGGAAGCCTCGGTATTGCGATCAGTGAAGCGGTCGAAGCCGCGGTAACCGATAAGACCGGTTCCACGAAATATTCCCTGGGAAGCGTGCTGAACCATGTTCTGCTGCACCAGACCATCATCGGGCTTGAAGCGAAGAAGCAGCTTGCAAAAATCGGCGTCAAAAAGCCTGACATCGTGATCGCCTGCGCCGGGGGCGGCAGCAACTTCGGCGGCATCGCCTTCCCGTTTGTCGCAGATAAAATCAACGGTGAAAAAATTGAAATCATCCCGGTGGAGCCGGCCTCGTGCCCCTCAATGACAAGAGGGATTTTTGCCTACGATTTCGGCGACAGCGCCGGAATGACGCCGCTCCTGCCCATGCACACCCTGGGGCACAACTTTATCCCGCAACCGATCCACGCGGGCGGTCTCCGGTATCACGGGATGGCGCCGCTGGTCAGCCAGGCGGTGGTGGAAGGGCTGGTCACGCCGCGCGCGGTTGCGCAGCTCGAATGTTACCGCGCAGCAATACAGTGGGCAAGAACCGAGGGTGCCATCATTGCGCCTGAAACGAGCCACGCTGTTGCGGTCACTATTCAGGAAGCACTCAAAGCCAAGGAAGAGGGCAAGGAAAAGGTCATCCTGATGAATCTGAGCGGACACGGCCACATGGACCTTCTCGGGTATCAGAAATTCCTTGCAGGCCAGCTTTCCGACTATTCGCTTCCGCAGGAAGAAATCGAAAAAGCCGAGTCGGAAATTGCCAATCTGCCGAAACCGTCCGCAAAAAAGACCGGAAAGTGGTAAAAACAGCACGGGCGGGAAGACCTTTCCCGCCCGTGCATTTATATTTTCTGAAGCTATCTACCCGTGCTGAGATTCTGTTCCTCCCTGTTGTTCCGAACCGGCTACCGGCTCCTGATAATCCTCGAATTCCAGAGGCTCCTCCGCTTCTTCGGGATGGGGCTGCAGGCGCCTGGTCTCGGTCACATACTGGGCGGTGATATCCTGCTTTGATTTCAGATATTCAACGATCTCACGGGTATGCTGTTCATCGAGCATGATTCTCGTCTGCCTGGTTATCCGCGCCTTATAGTTCCATGTTTTCATAATTTCTTCGGTCAGCGCAAAAGCTTCTTCGATTGCGACAAAACGGCTCTCGTCAGCGCGCAGCGCATAGCAGGCCTGCTCGTCAATGCAGGAATAATCCGAGCCGTAGCGGATGTGCAGCTTTTTCACCTCCGCCGTTTTCCAAATCCGGAAATATCCCGTAATACAAATCCTGCCTTTATATTCCGCTCTGGTCCCTTCGTATTTCGTCACGAAAAACAGATAGCGGGTTTTCAATTTTATGAAAGCGCTCCTGATCTTGCTTTTTCCGCACCCGTACAGTCCATAGGTACCGCTTTCATAGTTCGGTTCCGGCAGGATTTCCGAGTGCAGCTCCTCAGGAACTTCCCGGATCGGCAGCTCCGAAATCGGGTCGCTCGCATAGAATACCACCATACCGGTGTTTGAAGACCGGTAATCCTGCCATGCTACGCTTTCCGGCGAAAGTTTTAAAAGGTCATTTCTGTTCATGCTATTCTCCCTGTCTGGTATCGAAAGCGGGCTTTAGAAAAGCGTAAGCCCGTACTCCTGGAATACGGGCTTACCAATGTATAAAATACTACTCTTCAATGCGTGAATCAAGTAGGAGCGCGGTAACCTGCCTGCGCCGAGGCTTCGGCAGACAGGCCGCGCCCCTACAGAACCCCAATTACGCTCCGGTCGCCCTCAGCGGATAAACATTGCATCGCCATAGCTGAAAAACCGGTACTTTTCCCGTATTGCCTCCGCATAGGCGTTCAGTACATGCTCACGGGATGCGAAAGCGCTCACCAGCATGAGGAGCGTTGATTCTGGAAGATGGAA
This sequence comes from uncultured Fibrobacterota bacterium, assembly GCA_903888815.1. GTDB lineage: Bacteria > Fibrobacterota > Chitinivibrionia > Chitinivibrionales > Chitinispirillaceae > BOG-1184. Next base: position 2,269 of record CAISVC010000157.1, on the reverse strand, counting down.
ATTGGTGATAAGGCCGTCGACGACCTTAAACTCGTAGGGCGGCAGGATTTTAAGGGCCGTCCGGCCATGCGAAGCATGAAGCGTGCCGGGCGCAGATGCGCAGTGTTCCAGCACCCGGACCGCGGTGGTGCCGACCGCAATTACCCGGCCGCCCGCCCGTCTCGTCCGCGTGACCGCTTCGGCCGCCTCACGCGAAAGTTCATATTCCTCCTCGTGCATGACATGGTCGCCGGGGTCGGAGACCTTGACAGGAAGAAACGTACCGATATTGACATGCAGCGTCAGAAAGGCGCTTTCGACGCCGCGTTTCCGCAGCAATGCAAGCAGTTCCGGCGTAAAATGCAGACCGGCGGTAGGAGCCGCGACCGCGCCAGGTTTCCGGGCGTAGACGGTCTGATAGTCCTCCCGGTCATTCTCATGAGCAGGTCTTTTAATATAGGGCGGCAGCGGCATGCAGCCATGGCGTTCGATGATTTCTGCAATCGATATATAGCGCGCTCCTTCTGCGAGGCGGACAATCCGCTCGCCGTCCGGTGCCACCCTGTCGATGACGAGAGTGCCGGCATCAGGATCGCTTTCAATAAAAAGAGTTGAACCCTCCTTCAGCCTTGCGGCAGGCTTCGCAAGCGCTTTCCACGTGTTCAGGCCGATCTGCCCGGTAAAAAGCAGTTCAACCTTTCCTCCGCTCGCTTTCCGGCAGAACAGACGCGCCGGCAGGACCCGGGTGTCATTTAACACAAGCAGGTCATCCGGCCGCACCATATCGACGAGGTCGGCAAATATTTTATGGGCAACCGCGCCGGTATGCCTGTCAAGAACGAGCAGCCGGCATGCGTCGCGCTGCCGCACGGGTTCCTGTGCGATGAGATTCTTCGGAAGGTGGTAGTCAAAATCTTCAGTACGCATCGGGATGATGCAGCTCCGCAGTTTTTATTGATGAGAAAAACTTTTTAAAGGAAGATCGCTTATTCCGGCGGTTTTCTTTTCCATGAAAAGCGGGTGACATCGAAATAGTATATTCGTTTTTGCGCGGAAGGGATGAGCGTTATCTCAATCACGTCATAGACGTTCTTTTCTTCTCTGGTAATAGCCTGACTTTCAACCCGCCAGTTCTTGTCCTTTTCACCGTAGAGCATGCTCAGGTACCGGTACTCCGATTCGACCCCCTCGCTCGGTTTTTCGATACCGTGAATGACGATAGCGCTGTCGTACGATTCACCGTTGCCGCCGGAGAAGGAAACCGTTACCTTCGCGGTCTGTTTCTTGACCGCCTGCTCCTGGCTCGCGCACCCGGCGACGATCACCAGCAATGACAATAAAAGGTACCGCGCCATCACTGCTTCTCCTGAAAATAATGCTGCTTTCGATGCTATTAGTTGTAAAATAGTTGCATGCAGGAAGAAAGGCAATCGGCGGTTCAGTTTTTCTGCGGCTTCTCTAAGATCGTGAGTCACCGAAGCTGCTGCGCATGGTCTCACCGGGGGAAAATGACCTGTCGAAAAAAACTCCTTGTCACCGTGCGCATAATCTATCTTATGTATAATGGATGAATGTCACGGTGACATTCACCAGATTTCATTTTTCAGAAGAGGTTTGTTGTATGCCTACAGGTGTTGTCAAGTGGTTCAACGAGGCCAAAGGGTACGGCTTTATTTCGCCGGACGACGGGTCTCGGGATGTCTTCGTTCATTTTTCTGCGATCCAGGCCAGCGGATTCAGGAAACTGGAAGAAGGTCAGAAAGTGCAGTTCGAAGTGGTTGATGGTGCGAAAGGTCCTAATGCTCAAAATGTAGTACCTATATAATACCTTCGATCATAGCACGCAGAAAAGCCTGCGCTGAAAAGCGCAGGCTTTTTTTTATCAAATCCCGATCTTCCACAGCGTCTGACCGATCGTATTGATGAGCCCGACGAGCCGGGAATGCGAAACCTCGAACCGCCTGACCGATAACGACATTCCGTCAAGGGAGTGGCTGAGCAATTCCGGATTTCTCTCGGTGCGGGTTGCTTCATGCACCGAGGTTTCGGTAAACCCCGCGATGCTCCGTGCATCCTCCTCGTGTGTCTCCGCCAGCCGGGCCATTTCTTTCTTAAGCTCCCCTACCAGCAAAAGGAGTTCCTGTTTCTTTTCCGCGTTCAATGAGTCATTTGCCGATAACTGGTTTTCGATACGGGAAATCATCTCCTGCACCATAGGGCGGTCCTTTGGTTGAATTCGGCTTTACCGTTCACTCCGCTTTTAGTAATATCCATTTTCCGCCGCTCCAAT
>CAISVC010000156.1 GCA_903888815.1 uncultured Fibrobacterota bacterium | reverse complement strand
GTGATGGCTGCGCTTGCTCTGGAAGCGCGGCCATTGCCGTATCTGACGCTGTTCACGGAATTGACCGGTGAATCAAGGGTGAAATATTATATCGATTCTTTTTCGGTCGCTTCATTCAATAATGACCCGTTCCGGCTTTCAACCGGCTTCCGTCTGAATTTGCCCCATGGCTTATATTGTATTATTGCCGATGATATCGGATTTTCGGACGGTCGTGACCCCTACCGGGCGAACTGGAATCGTCATGGATATCTCTATTCTACCAGGGCTATTCCCACGTGGAGCGCTCAGATAAATATCGGCTGGAACGGTCTGTTAATGGACCCGAGCCGCGATCGGGATAAGGACGGTATCCCCGATAGAATTGACAAATGCCCAAATGAGCCCGAAGACAGGGACGGTTTTGAAGATGAGGATGGCTGCCCGGATTATGATAATGATAGTGACGGAGTTCCCGACAGCCTCGATAAGTGTCTGAACGTTCCCGAAGACAGGGACGGTTTTGAAGACAGCGATGGATGTCCGGATTACGACAACGATCTTGACGGCGTCTTCGATATGTTTGACAAATGCCCGAATGATCCCGAAGACAAGGATGGTTTTGAAGACAGAGACGGGTGTCCGGATTACGATAACGATAAAGATGGTATTCCTGATAGTATTGACAAGTGTCCGAACCAGCCGGAAGATTTAGACGGATTTCAAGACGCCGACGGGTGTCCGGATTACGATAACGATGCCGACGGCGTACCTGACAGTGTCGACAAATGTCCGATGCTTGTGGGACCTGCAGACAACGGCGGTTGCCCTTCTCCTGTAAAGCCAAGGACCGAAAGGGTCAAGCGCGGGCCGCTCATTTTGAACGGTGTTACTTTCGAGACCGGCAAATCGCTGCTTACCGAAGGCTCCTATGCAATCCTCGATCAGGTTGTGCGCTCGCTTCTGGAATGGACCGAGGTCAAAGTGGAAATCCAGGGTCATAGCGATATCAGGGAAGCCAATCCGAAATTATCGCTGCAGCGTGCCGAAGCGGTAAGTGATTACCTGATTAAAAAAGGGGTTGCGGCAGATCGTCTGAAGGCAAAAGGCTACGGCAGCAAGCAGCCGCTTGCCGGCAATGCTGCCGCGCCGGGCCGGCAGAAGAACCGGCGCGTTGAACTCCGCCGCATCGACACTGAGGTAACTCCGGAACGGCCCTAAACGAACGGGGTTATGACCTTAAGGCGGGGGCGATTTTTTCCTGATAGAAACGCGCGGTGCTATCAACGATATTCAGGTTCAGGTCTGCCAGTTGTTTTTTCTTTAAGCTCAGGGGAATGAGCGACCGGAACGTTTCGATGTCGGCAATTCCTGACGCGAGCAAATAGACTGCCAGCATTGCGCTGTTGGCGCCTCCGATAAATCCCTCTTTTTTCGCGAGGTCCGAGGCAGGAACATAGATTGCCGTAACATCGCTTCGTTTGACTTTCCTTGTGATAATAGATTCATTGGCGATAATGGTTCCCCCGGGCAGCACCGAGCTTTCGAATGCATCGAGCGAAGGGCCGTTAAGCGCGACGAGTACGTTCGGCGTATCGACGACCGGTGAACCGATTTCCCGCGATGAGATGATCACACTGGCGTTAGCCGTGCCGCCGCGCATTTCCGCACCGTAGGAGGGAAGCCAGGTCGCGTTAAGCCCCTCGGCGACCGCGCACTTCGCAAGCATATTACCGGCAGATAAAACTCCCTGCCCTCCGAAACCGCAGATTTTCACGAACTGATCCTTCATCTGCCTTCGCGCGGACCCGGCGGCGGGGGGCGGTTCTTTTCCCTGCCAAAAGAGCGCAAGCAGCTCCGTATCGGCCATCCATGGATGCACCGCGCCGTAATCGGCCATAGGCGCTGTCGTCGCGGCAGTGTCACGGAAATTTTTTACCGGGTATACCGGTTCCAGATTTTTCGTTATCCATGCGAGCGCCTCAGCCGGCTCCATTTTCCAGTTAACCGGGCAGGGGGAGAGTATTTCGACAAAGGAGAAACCCTTCCTCTCCATCTGGTTGGCGAGCGCTTTTTTAATTGATGCCCGCGCTGCGAGAATTTTCGCCGGTGATGCGAGCGAAACCCGTTCGATATACACCGGCGCTTTCAAGGCATTCATGACTTCAGCCATGCGTATTGGTTCGCCGTCCTGAAGTACTGATCTGCCTTCCGGCGTCGTTGCCGTCTTCTGGCCGACAAGGGTGGTGGGCGCCATCTGGCCGCCGGTCATTCCGT
>CAISVC010000155.1 GCA_903888815.1 uncultured Fibrobacterota bacterium | reverse complement strand
TTGATCCGGACGCATGTTTTCCCGTCTTTCAGGAAAACATCCAGCACCTGTCCCGCTTCAACGCCGCGGAGTCTGACCTGATCCTGTTTTTTTAAAAAATTAAGTGCATTGATATTTTCAAAAACAACGAGACGGTAATGAGAAGGCGCGAGGAAATGAAACGCCAGGTATAGAGCGGGAACGGATATGAAAATGACAAGAAAGGCAATAACCGCATAGCCGAGATCCCGGTCGCTCATACAGAAAAGATAGGTAATCCCGTCTTTGTCATGCAAGGAGAAGAACCGATTTTATAACGGCGGTATCGGGTTTGTTGCTATATATATAACGCAGGGGCGACCGGTCTAAAGACCTTATAGGGATAACTGCGTTATCAGTAGAACGGCTGGCCGCCCCTATGCAAACAAAACGACATTATTACTTCTTTAATCTATCGCGCAATCGAAAATTTCGATGAAACGTCAACGCCTCCGGAGATGAGGCGCACGATATAGGCGCCCATTCCAACATGGCTTCCGGACGCATCGGTTTCATTCCATGAAAGATGATTGAGCACGCCCGATACTTTCTGAGAAAACCGGTTTACCAGTTTCCCTTTCAGATCGTAGATTTCGATTGACGCGCTGTTGCCGACATGACTTTCAGGCAGACCGAATTCGATAAAGGTGCTGTGCCCTTTGATCTGCGAAGCAGTCACGAACGAACTAATATTTCGCGCCTGCAGCGATTGTCGTTCCTTCACTGCTAAAGTACCGTTAATAATACGCCAAATGGTCATCCTGTTTTCGTCAATCACGCCGATATTGTCCATGGTATTCGGCAGGGCCGGATCCGGAGGCCAGTTGGTGCCGGTGACCACCACGCCGCCGGAGGCTTTAAGAAACATCGGCATGGCGGCAGTAGTATACTGACCCTGCCCCTGTATCCGCATCATCTTAATGGTCTGCATCTCTGCGCTGATGGGATCTGTGCTCATTATGATTGTCGTAGGATTTAAATTTGCCGAGCTGGTATCCATCCATTGTGAGTACCTGCCGTAATTCTGCGGGGATCCACCGGGACCGCTGCCTTCATACTGTCCGTAAATCCCGCTGCATACCAGGAGAACAGTTTTATTATACACCGGTCCGGTACAGCAAATGTTACGGAGAAACTGGGATATGGCAGGTACGCCATGGTAAACGGTAGGATATGTGCCATAATGGTTTTTAAAACCAAGCGTGAAGAGTTCCGCATCGGTGTGGCCGCGCGGGCTGAAAACATTGATTAAAAATTGTGCGTTATGTAAAACCGTAGAATACTGCTGTTTCACCCCAGGATTCGCATTATTCTCAGCTCCGTCAGTATAATTTGTCCCGAAGCTGCCGTACACAAATGGATTGATATCAGGAAAATTTCCGGTAGTACCGGAAGTATATCCTGCGGTCTCAAAATTATTACTGCATGCTGCCTCATAAATCGTGATGTTGGTTGCAGGAAACTTTGTCCCGCCAAAGTCCATCAGTTTCAGGCCATCGATTATCGCCCGAACAGAACTCCAATGAGGCGCCGAAAGGCTGTTGTTACAGCCGATCGGAATTTTAATCGCGATCTTTGAAGTTAATGTTAATGCATTCGTCGATGGGGGTGATGGAAAAATGGATTTCCATGCCAGACCGATGTCGGTCTGCCTGGTAAGAAGTTTTATGGAATCATCCACCATTGTTTTAATAATAGTTATCTGAGCTGCAGAAGGAGCGGAACCTATGGCTGTGGGACAAGCGGTTTTGTTGAAATTGATAACGACGCGCCCCGGCCATATATTGAGCGGTGCGGTTCCGGCAGCGGTTCTCGGAGATGCCGCAAAGACTTTGTGTACGCCGCCTGCTGTCAATGCGATTCCCGCAGCGCCAGCGGCGGTCATTTTCAGAAAATTCCTGCGTCCCGGACACATGTTCTTACTCATTGAAAATCCCCCCTTCGGAAAGAATAAAAAAACAGTTTATTCCCGTGTGTGCAGATTCAGTAATTGTATACAATAAATATAATGACAAAACTTTTTATTTGCCTGATATTTTTTAATGAGCAAATGAGATCTATATTTCAACCGCCGTTGATTTTCGTTTCGAACCACAGAAGAAAGCTCAAAGCGTCTGTTTTTGACTGAGAAAAATCAACATAACCGGTGAATCGAAGTTCAATATAGAACTGCTTGAAATGGGCGCAGACAGAGATTCCATCGTGTGAATTTTCACCGACAGCCACTGAATCGGAATAATCAGGCGTAAGAGGTTCCGGATAGGTGGAATACGGTGAATGTGTTTTCGAGTAATTAAACATCACGGCAGCATTAGCAGCATTCGCATAGTCAATGGCATAAATAGTCAGACTTGCTCCAGCAGGGCCCGTCATCATTTCGTCAAGCACCGCAGTAAGAGTCAAGCCCGGATCAACGGTGTAGTGGTAGGCCTCTCCATCCCTTTGTCCGCCGGTAGGGGATGCCCAGCTGTCAGTCGTGTAATACACACCGCTCTTCTGTACCGTCCATCCGGTTATTTCGCCGTTATTGACTTTCAAGCTCGCAACTGTTAATGCCTTGGGTGAATTCGTCTGACTGCAAGAGAGAATACTCAGACCGATGCATATAAAAAACGATAGAGAAATCATGATTTTTCGTACCATTTTGCCTCCTGCTTAAGAGATAAAACCATTCCGATTATTAAGCGCTTATATAAAAATATACTTACAGGCGAATTAAAAACAAGGCGGCAATCAGAATACCGCCGATGCGGAGAGTATCCCGTTATAGCGCGCAAATGCTCCGTTAACAAATAAAAATGAATTGTTCGCCATAAAGGAGATGTTCGGTATGATTACGACCCTGAAAAACAGCGAATACGAAATATCCGGCGACGGTTTAAAACCATTCTGGTTTTTTGTCCAGCAGATGTTAGCCGTGTGGTTCATTAAAAAACTCCTGATAAAAAGAAATTTCTGCGTATTTATGGAGATGGTGATATCAGGTCCGATTTTCGTTTCATCTGCTTTCAAGGTATCCCATACGTTGGCATGTAAAATGGTATCCCATCGCGGCATCGATGCTATGGAATCCCCTGCAGTGAAGCTCGCCGAAATCCCGGTCATGGTTTGAAACCAGGGAGCCCAGGTATTGGTATACCGTGTGAATCCGCGGTTATAATCGAGGCCTCTTCTGGAACCATACCGCGGACGGTCGCGGTCATATTCCCAGCGCGTCTGCCAAAACCGTTTATCGCCGAACCACCACTTAAGGTCGTTGAATGAATAATATTTGGTCGAGGAATCGGCAGCAGTAAACTGGTTGTCATTTCTGTAGGTGATATTGTTGGATGGGAAAATATTTGCGCCGATGCTCTGGGTGGTGTTTCTGCGTACGACATCATCGTTAGCGATAAGCAAGGCCTGTAAACCCGGTGCATACCCTTCGAATCCACAGTAGAGTGCCTGGTTGAATCCTATAAGCG
>CAISVC010000154.1 GCA_903888815.1 uncultured Fibrobacterota bacterium | reverse complement strand
TATCATTGAAACATTTGATATTATAATTAACTATAAATCAATATGTTGCCGTCTCAATTCACATAATCAATTTTTCCATTTTTTCATACACATTCGTTTTTTTTTGTTGTATATTAAAAAATAATGTGTTGTGAACTATTACTGTTATAGTACACTATAACAGTAACTACATTTTTCATCTACGGTATTTATCCGAGACAATAAAAAGGGGGGGTGCTATGAATGCCATCAGGAAATGTGGTCGTGTGTTTATTACGGCGGCAGCTTTCGGCGCCATACTTTTAAACCATAGTGCTGGAGCCGCAGCGATTCCTGTGACCTCGGTCACCAAGGACGCCTCCGGTGTCTCGTTCGTAATGTCGCCGGGCTCAATGAGGATCGATGTCTGCACCGACGCGATCATCCGCGTCCGGTACAGCTTGCAGAGTACGATCCCTGTTGACAATAACCTCGGTTTTATCGTCAACAAAACCTGGTCGGCGCCCGCCTTCACGCAAACCGAAAACCCGACGGAAGTGGCAATAACAACCGCAATGGTCCAGGTAAAGGTGACCAAGTCAACCGGGGCGCTCACCTTCCTTGACGCAGGCGGAACCACGGTGCTGCAGGAGGCCGTTGCCGGCGGGAAAGCATTGCCCGCAGGGACCGTGCATGGCGAGAGCACGCACTTTCCGGAACAGAGCTTTATTTCTCCGTCCGACGAAGCGATCTACGGCCTGGGGTCGATCCACGATGGCATCATCAATTACCATGGCATGCCGCAGTATCTGCATCAGGATAATACGCATATTTCCCTGCCGATGATCGTTTCCAGCAAAGGGTATGGGATTCTGTGGGCGAATCCTTCGAAGACATTTTTCAACCAGCCGGCACAGCAGATTACTCTGTCAGGCGGAAGCGGCCAATTCACTACCAGTACGGCAGGCGATTATGTGTTTCAGGTTGTCGACGGCAGCCTTCAGTCTAATTTGACGATCCAAGTAAATGGCACCACAATCAATTCACTCGTTAACACCTGGCACAGCAGCAGCCTTGCGGGAAAAATCACGCTTCCAGCTTCGACTACCGTCCCGGTGACCCTGTCCGGCGGCGGTTCGCTCTATGGCGGTCCGCTGCAAAACGTTACTAAATTCATATCACGCAGCGGCGAAACCGTGGACTACTATTTTTTCTACGGACCGGAATTCGACACCGTCATTGCCAGATATCGTTATGCAACCGGAACCGCCCTGCTTCTGCCGAAGGCAGCTTACGGGTTCGTGCAGTGCCGCGAGCGATACTCCTCGCAGGCGGAAATTCTCGATAATGCATATCAATTTCGCAGCCGTGCTATTCCCGTCGACATGATCGTGCAGGACTGGAATTACTGGGGCAGCTATGGCTGGGGAGCGATGCAATTTGATCCTACGGCGTATCCCAATCCGACGACGATGATCGACTCTCTTCATAAAATGAACTTCCATTACATGATTTCCGTATGGTCGAACCCGCAAGGTACCGGCAATGCGGTGAACAATGCTTTGACCGCACAGGGGTTGAAAATTCCCAACGCCAATTTTTTTGATGCATTCAATCCCACCGGTCGCTCGGTATACTGGTCGTATATGAAGAGCTCATTCTTTGATATTGGGACAGACGCATTCTGGCAGGATGCGGATGAACCCGAACAAACTAATTTAGAGAATACCACCGTCAACTTTGGTTCCGGCACCGTGGGCGGCAAAGCATATGCAAATGCCTATGGTTTTCACGTTTGTAAAGCGGTACACGATGGGTGGCGCTCTACAAGCTCCACAAAAAGGGTGTGCATACTCACCAGGTCGGCATTCAGCGGCAACCAGCGCTTCGGGAGCATATGCTGGAACGGCGATATCGGAAGCAACTGGGACTGGCTCCAGCGGTCGGTTCCGGCAGGATTGAACTTCTGCATGGCAGGTCTTCCGTACTGGACAACCGATATCGGCGGATTTTTCAGGCCCAGCAATCAATACACGGACGCGAGTTACCAGGAACTCCTGGAGCGCTGGATAGAATACGGCGCCTTCTGTCCGATTTTCCGCATGCATGGATATCAATCGCAGACCGAAATATGGCGGTACAGCACGCAAGCTCAAACGATCTTTCTGAGGTATGACAATCTGCGGTATCGGCTCCTGCCCTATATTTATTCGCTGGCCGGAATGGTTACGAATAACGGCAGCACTATTATGAGGGGCCTGGCAATGGACTTCCGCACCGACGCAAACGTATTGAATATCTCCAATCAATTCATGTTCGGTCCGTCTGTTCTGGTAAACCCGGTCTTAGCCGCGGGGGCTACCAGCCGCAGCGTCTATCTGCCGGCCGGAACCACGTGGTACAATTTCTGGACAGGGCAGACCAGCAGCGGCGGACAGACATTGTCTGCAAGGGCCCCGATCGATACCATACCTTTATTTGTGCGTGCGGGATCAATCATTCCCATGGGACCTTATTTGCAGTATGCGGCCCAGAAGCAGGCGGATACCATAGAACTGCGGGTGTATCCCGACGCGAACGGCAGTTTTACACTCTACGAAGATCAGGGCGACAATTACAATTACGAAACCGGATCTTACGCCTCCATACCGATCACGTATACGGACAATCCGAGATGTTTGAGAATCGGCGCACGGAGCGGCAGTTTTACCGGTATGCTTGCGAGCCGCAGATTCAATGTCATATACGTGAGCAGCGGTCATGGCACGGGCGGTGGGACCACCACGCCGGTTTCTCCTGATACGTCGGTACTGTATTCCGGGTCGCTGGTGGCGTGCGGTGCGTGTGCGACCGGGATTGGGGAAGACGCGTCACCTGTCTCAAAGCTCATGCCGCTCAGCATGTTTTTCAAAGTCTCAAATGACCGAATCGCTTTTAATGCGGCCTTTGCCGGTAAAAACAAGTCGGTTGCGGTATACAACCTGGGCGGAAAACGGCTGGCCATGAAAACCCTTTCCAAGGACGTTATCAGCTTGTGCAGGGACTTCGGCGTTCCCTATGGTGTATATATCGTTAAAGTCAAGATAGTGCCGTGATGCACACTAACCAGGCATAACCTAAAAAATTATCAAAGGAGGAGTTATGTTTTCATATTTGATTCGCGGGGGAGCATTTATCGAGAATGGCATGACTCTAATAAAGTCCTTCTGCATAATGGTGCTTATTTTTCTTTTTACCACAACATGTTTTGCGGACAACCCTGTCGTACAAACCATTTATACCGCTGATCCGGCCCCAATGGTGTATAATGGCAGGGTATATCTATATACCGGGCATGACGAAGACGGCTCGACATGGTTCACCATGAAAGACTGGAGATGCTTTTCCTCAACAGACATGGTAAACTGGACACATCATGGATCACCATTGGCCTATACTGCATTCAGTTGGGCCAGCGGCGACGCATGGGCCGGCCAGTGTGTTTTTAGAAATGGTAGGTTTTATTACTATGTCCCCATGACCCAAAAAACCGGCGGGATGGCAGTCGGCGTAGCAGTATCGAACAGCCCCACCGGTCCGTTTAAAGACACTCTCGGCCATCCCATAGTTTCTACCGGCACTGGTGATATTGACCCGACGGCATTTATCGACGATGACGGCCAGGCCTACCTGTATTGGGGGAACCCCAATCTTTTTTATGTAAAGTTAAATCAAGATATGATTTCCTATTCAGGGAGCATTGTCCAGGTAACTTTGACCCCGGCAGGTTTTGGACCGCGTACCGGTACGAGCACCCGGCCTTCAGCATATGAAGAAGGCCCGTGGTTTTATAAACGTAATGGTTTATACTACCTGATATATCCAGCCAACTGCTGTTCTGAAGATATCAGGTATTCTACAAGCCCCGGTCCCACCGGGCCCTGGACCTACAAGGGTATAATTATGCCTGTTCAGGGCGGCAGCTTTACAAACCATCCGGGAATATGTGATTATGCCGGAAATTCCTATTTCTTTTATCATAACGGCGCTTTGCCCGGGGGGGGAGGTTTTACCCGTTCGGTATGCATAGAGAAACTTACTTATAATGCCGATGGTACAATCCCGTCGATGAATATGACCACAGGCGGCGTGACCAGCGGGGTTGGCAACCTAAATCCCTACGACACGACGCAGGGCGAGACGATCTGCTGGGAATCCGGCGTTGAAACGGAAGTATGCAGTGAAGGCGGTATCGATGTCTGCAATATAGAAAACGGAGACTACATAAAGGTGGAAGGTGTGAATTTCGGTTCCGGCGCGAATTCCTTTATTGCGCGGGTGGCCTCGGCGACAAGCGGCGGGAACATTGAGCTCCGCCTCGACAGCCAGACGGGGACTCTGGCGGGAACCTGTGCCGTTGCGGGCACCGGCGGCTGGCAGACGTGGGCAACACGAACCTGTACCGTCAGCGGTTCAACAG
>CAISVC010000153.1 GCA_903888815.1 uncultured Fibrobacterota bacterium | reverse complement strand
TATTATCCGTAAAAAAGAGCTGGAGCGTATTGCGCAGAATTGCAGCCGCGTCCCGGCGAACGCACCGCGCGATTTCTGGGAAGCGGTACAGTACTACTGGTTCGTGCACCTCGGCGTGGTGACCGAATTCAACACCTGGGATGCGTTCAATCCGGGACGGCTCGATCAGCATCTCCTGCCGTTTTACGAACGGGGATTGGCAGAGGGAACGCTCTCAAATGAGCGTGCAAAAGAGCTGTTGGAGGCGCTCTGGATAAAATTCAACAACCAGCCGGCCCCGCCCAAGGTCGGCGTGACCGCCGAAGAGAGCGGCACCTATACGGATTTCGCGCTTATCAATCTCGGCGGCGTTAAACCGGACGGTTCCGATGCCGTGAACGAAGTGACCTATCTTCTGCTCGACGTGATCGAGGAGATGCGTCTTCTGCAGCCGGGCTCCATGGTGCAGGTGAGCAGGAAGAATCCGGACGCCTATGTCAAACGGGCACTGCAGATCATCAAGACCGGATTCGGCCAGCCGTCGGTGTTCAACGCCGAGGCCATTATCCAGGAAATGCTGCGCATGGGAAAATCGCTTGAGGACGCGAGGGCCGGAGGCGCGAGCGGGTGCGTGGAAACCGGCGCATTCGGCAGAGAGGCGTACATCCTTACCGGGTATTTCAACCTGCCGAAGATTCTGGAGATCACGCTGAACAACGGCATTGACATGCGCACCGGCAAAAGGATCGGTCTTGAAACCGGCGATGCGGCTGCATTTACATCGTTCGAGCAGTTTTTCGACGCCTGCCGGAAACAGGTCGAATATTTCATCGGCATCAAGATAAAGGGCAGCAATCTGATTGAGCGGCTGTATGCCGATTATATGCCGGCGCCGTTCCTCTCGATCCTCATCAGCGATTGCATCGATAAGGCCAGGGATTATCATGACGGCGGCGCCCGTTATAACACCTCATATATTCAGGGCGTGGGCATTGGTACCATTACCGACTGTCTGGCATCGATCAAGTGCAATGTTTTTGAGGAGAAGAAGGTATCGCTTGCAAAGCTCCGTGATGTGCTCAAGACGAATTTCGACGGCAATGAAGAACTGCGCCAGATTTTTATCAATAAAACGCCCAAGTGGGGTAATGACGACGACCGTGCCGATGATCTGGCGCGCCAGGTGTTTGAGATTTATTACGCTGCGGTCAACGGCAAGCCGAACACCAGGGGGGGTAGCTACCGCATCATTCTGCTGCCCACGACCAGCCACGTGTATTTCGGCAAGGTCACCTGCGCCACGCCGGACGGCCGCAAGGCGTTCGAGGCGGTTTCTGAGGGTATTTCGCCGGTGCAGGGCGCGGACCGCCACGGCCCCACGGCGGTGATCAAGTCGGCCGCCAAGCTCGACCATCTGCGCACCGGCGGCACGCTTTTAAACCAGAAATTCACGCCGCAGTTTTTCAGCGGCGATTCGGCAATGACCAAGCTCACGGCGCTGATACGGTCCTATTTCTCCATGGACGGCCACCATATTCAGTTCAATGTGGTCGCCGCCGATACGCTGCTTGACGCGCAGAAAAACCCTGAAAAGCACCGCGATCTTATCGTCCGGGTGGCGGGTTACAGCGACTATTTCGTGGACCTGAGCATTGAGCTGCAGAACGAGATCATCAAGCGGACCGAACAGACGGCGGTTTAATAATATCATTTTGCAGACGGGTAGAGACGTAGCATGCTACGTCTCTACAAATCGGATAATAAACCCTATGATAAAAATCGGTTCTCTCGAATTAGGCAGAAAGCCGCGCGAAGCGCGCGTGGCTGCGGTGGTTGACGCCATGGTTCCCATGCAGGATCTGATTGACCTCAAGAAAAAAGGTGTTGACCTTTTGGAGATCAGGGTTGACCTGATCGATAAACCGCTTGACTGCATTGTACGGTGCCTTGGCGACCTGAAGAAAGAGGTCGCGCTCCCGATGATCGGCACGGTGCGCGAGAACGAGCGTACCGCAAAAAACCGGGCAGCTGTTTTTCAGGCCATTATGCCGTATGTCGATTGTATTGATATCGAGCTCGGGGCGTCGATCGCGGAGCACGTTCAGTTGTCGGCAAAATCGCAGGGCAAAACAATCATCGTATCGGAGCATGATTCTGAAAAAACGCCTGATACAAAAGTTCTGCAGTCGATCGTCAATCGCGCCGTGGCGCAGGGAGCGGACATCGTCAAGGTGGTGTCAACGGCAAAGAACGAAGAGGACGCGTGGCGGCTGCTGCGGTTCGCAAAGTCATGCAAGGTGCCGATCGTCGCCTTTGCCATGGGCGAGGCAGGAACGTTTTCAAGAATCAGAGCATGCGAATACGGTTCGCTGTTTACCTACGGATATATCACGAAACCGGTTGCGCCGGGGCAGCTTTCCGCGGAAGAGTTAATTGAAAAAATAAATAAATAAATGTATCACGCTTGAATATTATCTGCTGCCGGCAATTACCGGCGACCGGTAATCCGGAATCATTACCAGATCCCAGCCGTCAAAATCAAATCCTATATTCAAAGTAAACCGGTTCCCGCCGAGCGGCGCGGGACGGTCGAAGCCCCGGTCCCACCGCAGGCTTATGGCGAGCGGCATGCCGCCGAAGGTTGAGGCCTGCAGCCGGACCTCCGCACCGTACGACAGCAGCCAGTCGCCGCGTTTGAATTTAAGTATGCGGGACGGCCGGTCAACGCCGATACCGCCGTTCAGGTTCAGGCACCCGTATAATTTTTCGAAATAAAAAATCCACAGTTTTTTGTCAATGAGCGCCGGTGAAAGCGGGAAACGGTAGGAAAGGCCGCCGCTTACCACTGCCGTGCCGGTCACCAGCACCGTATCGAAGGTGGCTCTGGAGGTGTCCGGCCCGCTGATTGATTTGATCCTCGTGTCGCGGAAGTAATACGTATAGCCCGGCACCCATGCTATCGGCAGGTAAAACGACGGGAATACCGTGTCCTGGCTGGCGATTCTGATCGCCGCGCCTGCCAGATCCAGGTGAATATCGCCGAAAACAGGGGCTTCGGTGCCCGCTTTTATGTGTGCAGTCAATTCATGGTAATGGAAACGGTTCTGATTTTCTTTCAGCATACCGTTTTCGATACGGAAAGCGTTGTTTTCGTTGAGTGAAAGCAGCCGCCAGAAATTGTACTGGAGTCTTGCGGCAAGCCCGCGCGGCGAAATCGAGCTGCGGGAGTCAATGGCCCGGCTCATGATCGTTGCCATGCCGCCTGCCCTGAATTCTTTTCCCACATTATACCCGAAGACGCCGATCGAGGGATCAGGCAGTATATCGACGTCATAGCGGTTGAAACCTGCCAGAAGATGCAGCGCGGCCTGAGCGTCGCTCATGCCCATACTGCCGCCCTGTCCCTCGAAGTAATGCGATACCAGCAGATTAAGATTCTGGATACGGATGTTGTAGGGAAGCGCGGTATTCTCCTGTTCGGTTTCATCGTAAAACAAGTCTTTTCCGGCAATGCCGCGGAGCCAGTAATCGAAGGAAAGGGTCAGCGGAAGGATCTGTGTCGAGCCGAACAGCGCGGCATCGTAACTTGCCCCGATATCAATAAGTCCCTGGTCAAGGTTTATGAACTTGAAAAGCTTGGCCGGCTCCATGAGGAACAGTCCGCCGAGTTCCGTACCCATGCCGAGCCAGGAGTACGCATCCATGAGATTCAGCACCACACCGGCCTTCAGCGCCGAGGCGCCGGAATAGATGTTGTTTTCTTTTGTGTTAAGCTGTTCGGCGAGAATCGTCGGCCTGCACAGAAACTGCCGCGGCAGCTTCAGGTACGGCCTGTGTGTAGGAGCGGTGAGGTCGGATCCTGCCGGTCGCGTGAGCAATGGCCGTGCGACAAACGCCGTATCAACGGTGGTATCAGAAACGGCTTTTATGGTATCGACCAGATATATGCCGTAGCCTGTACTGTCGTAACCGGCATACACGAGTTTTTTACCGTCCGGTGACAGCGAAGGGGCGAAAGCTCCGCCCACGGCGTTGGTTATCCGGCTGAGCTGCCTGGTATCGAACGTATAGCGGTAGATGTTGAAAATGCCGGTCCGGTCAGAGGAGAAATACAGTTGTTTGCCGTCCGGGTTGAATGCCGGATCACGGTCGTCGCCTGCCGTGTCATTTAACTGCGAGACCGTATGGGCGGCAGTATCGTACAAACCGATCTTCCGGGTATGTTTGTCAAAATAGCTGAAGGCGATAGTCCTGCCGTCAGGCGACCAGGAAACGCTGTAAATGAAATAGATGTTCTGAGTGCCTGAATCAGGGTTCGGGTAGATTACCGTGAATGTTTTTCCGGAAGTATCGGTAATCGCGAGGGAAAAACGGTCAAAGTCCCGTTTAGCCGTGACGAGCTTATCGCCCGATGGCGAAAATGCCGCGCTGAAAATACTCCGTTTAAAAGTGACCTGCCGCTCGGTTTTTTTCGGGAACAGGCGGAAGTGCTGCTTTTCAGGAGGCAAAGTATCGATAAACAGGTCGAGCGTCCGGATGCCCCCGCGGTCGGGAGGAAGCTCTGATTTGCCTGATTTCGAACTGCAAAACGCGATATGCCCGGATGGCGTATGAATATCATAAAAGCCGCTGACATCCATTTCCGGCCTGATTTTTTCATCCTCTTTCACGGTATCGGCCAGTTTACAAGAGAAAAGAATCTTGAAGCCGTAATCCTGGACGCTGTTTGAGAGAAAATAGACCTTGCGGCCGTCGGGGGAGAAGCGCGGCCAGTAATTTTCATAGCCGTCTTTGCTGATTTTTTTCCCGCGCACGGGATTCCCGATTTTACAAGCTTCGCGGGCATAGCGTGCTTCAAGATCGCGTTTCCACTCATTATAGAGCATGCGTGCCGGTATGCCGAGGACGTCTTTTATCACGCCGTCAAAATCAACATGCGTAACCTTCGCGCTTTTACCGGCCATAGCAACGATTTTATCATAGCCGTAGGTATCCGCAATGTAGGAAATCAGGGAAAAACCTTGGTTGTACGTTTTTTCAAAATCATCGCCTTTGCCGGCAAACACCTGCATATGGTCCCAGGTGAGAAGTTTGTGTGACAGCGTCAGGGTCCGGAGAATCATGTCCCGGTGGCTGTCCCACGCATCGGAACCGTGCCGGCTGCTTTCATACTGCGCTATCCCTTCCGTAAACCATGGCGGCAGGATGTCGGGAGGCAGGGCATGGAAGAGATCGACGCGCAGGGGTTCGTTGGGGTGGGTAAAGTACCCGAATTGGATGCCCTCGATCCATGACGGATACTTCAGGCTGTTCCAGATCGACGCCAGATGGGCGAACTCATGGGTGATAACGTCGTCAAACCAGTCGTGGCTCCCGCGCAGATTAAAATCAAAATCATGGGTCCACAGGATGATGAAATTGATGTTGGTAAAGGTAAGGCCGTTGCTCTCATCGCCGTCCTGCAGAACAACGTCGGTTTTATCGGGCAGTTTAAAATGATAGGTATTCTGGTATATCCCGTATAACTCTTCAAATTTGTCCCCGACCGGCTTGACGAGGTGCTCGATACCCTTGTGATAATGAATGCGGAAATGCGGGGTTTCGGCGGTGTATCGCTTCATGGAGTAGCCGTTCCATGAAGCTGCATATGCCGAAAATGATTGCAGAATGATGATTGATAAAAGGCAGGTAATGGAGCGAATCGGCCGTGTTATTCTGTCCTTTTTTATGATTTTCTTTGCGTCTTCCATAGAGAGAGCGTTGCGGGAGGGTTACGGTGTCTGCCGCGCAGCGGCAGACATTGCCGAACCCTTCCGCTGTGAGGGGTGTGCCGAAGACACGAAGTGGCTGAGGTCAGGGGAGAAACTTCTCCCCCCCAGAAGAGTTTTAATTGTTGCTATCATTTAGTCACAGCCAGTTTCCAGAAATTTACATGCTTTTTGCCGCTTATCGTTGCTTCCATGCGGCAGCGGAACACGGCCGGAGCCAGTTTATCAACCGGCACGCGGAATTCGTTCCAGTCCGGATAGCTTCCCGTGAGGTGCGAGGGCGGGAGCCCCATTGCTGCTGACGAGAAAACGCGGAAACCGGTAAAGGTGAAGATATCCAGCCGTACGTTGGCCGCCGGTGCGGAGAATTTGTATTTGAACATTACTTCACGGGAACCTGCGGTTGGATTGGGATAATTGAAAAAAGTGATCGGTTCCTTATCGGCCGTAAGAATCGGCAGCAAGCCGCCGCCGTAAGCGAATGAGCGGCCCGCGTCGTATCCTGCCTCGGGCCAGAACAGGGAATCAGGCATGATTTCACGCGCAAGCCGCCAGCGGTAGACCCAGCCGGCACTTGACACGACAAAAAGGTCGGGTAATGCCGCGCTGTTGTCCGCCTGTCCGGCAAGCGGTGAGGTGGCGGGGGAAGAACCGGTGGTGAGCGGCCAGCTTGACTGCAGGACAGGGTCGACGCCCGGCGGCAGGAGCGTATTGTTGACAAGAGGCCGTTTGCCGCTGCCCTGCACGGCATCAACAAAGCCGCCGGGCATCACATACGGTGCCACCATCGAATCGCTCAGGGTGAGCAGGGTGTCGATGAGCGATTTTGAAAGTTCCCACATGCTGTCGAGTGCGTTCGTCTCATTCATGAACCAGACCATCCCTTTGCTTTTATCCGCTTTAACGATTTTCGCAAGACGATAGGTCGGCCGTTCGCCGGTCGGGGAGGAAAAAACCACGAGCGGCTTGCGGTCGGTGCCGGTCACGGCAATGGGAGCCGCTACCACGCTGCCCCGCTGGAACCAGAACCGGTTGTCAAGGTAGGATGGCCAGCCGCCCACAAGCACGCCCTTGTAATTAAAGGCATAGAGACCGTTCGTGCCTCCGACAACGATGTCGAGATACCCGTCGCGGTTGAGATCGACAAGCATGGGAGCCGAGAGATTGACCGGCAGTCTCGACCGGTTGCCGGGCGCCTGCGACGATGCGGGTGAAGCGTGATAGACCGACGGCCAGTCCGAAGGCAGCGCTTCCCAGCCCGGCGCAAGCGACATGTCCTGCCGGTACACCCACAGCCCGTGCCTGCTGTCGCACACGACGATCTCGCTTATGCTGTCGCGGTCAAGGTCGCCGGTGACGAGGGTGAAGGGTCCGATGCCGTTCGGTACCTTGACCGATGAATCGGGCCGGGAAGAGGTTCCGGTGCAGAGTGACAGCGTACCGTCGCGCTGAATGGCCGCGATGGTCGACGGCCTGTCGCGCAGCGCGGCGATTGCACACACGGCGCTGTCGGACAGAAGCCGCAGTGATCCGAACGTATCGCGGCCTTTGCCGAACGCCACCCGGCC
>CAISVC010000152.1 GCA_903888815.1 uncultured Fibrobacterota bacterium | reverse complement strand
GCTTTACGGAAAAAAGATGACGGTGGCCTACGGGATAGCGGTATACGATACGGCGACAAGTCCTTCGGTCGTTATACCCGAAGCTGACACCGGGGACGCTTACGACAGCTCCTATATAAATTTCGATTACCATTTTACTAATGATTCTTCTGCGCTGTTCGGCCCCGGCTATGCAGGCTTCAGGTTCGTCTGGGATTGGGGGGCCACGTGGATCCCGCAGGATAACATAATAGGATACGATTCTCTTGTGTTTGCTTACAAAGGCCTTTTACCGACGCATAAAGCCACTGTCATTATCGGCGCATCCGGCGGATGCGCTCTCCCGGTGGTGCTCTGGGAAATAGGAACAATAAAGTCGTCGGCTGCATGGAAAAAAATCGCCATTCCGCTTCCCGACAGCGCTATCGTTGACAGCTTTGCCCGATTGGGCGTCTGCGAAATGAGGTTTATTATCAATAACGACAGCGGCACGACGAGCGCTGCAAGCGACAGCGCAAACTTCAAAGTCGATAATATCGCTCTCGTGAAAAAAACAGCATCCGGAGTCATCCGTAAGAACGTTATTTCTTCGGCGATAAAAAACCGTCGATATTTCACTCCCGATGCCGATGGCGTTGTGGAACTCACGATCTGCTCGCTCAAAGGGGAGATACTATTCTGCAAGCATGTAAGCGTTAGCGCCGGCAGGCGATATTCAGTCCGTCAATTTGCCCTTACGCATTCCGATCTCCCGGCATCGCAGATGCATCTCATAAGAATTAAAGGCGCTGGAATTACTATAGAGGAAAAAATGTAATAAATCGGCACCTATCATCAAAAAGGAGTCCCATCATGATTAATCGGCAACACACAATTTTATCGGGAATAGTAATAATCACCTTTTTTAATGTAGCATTCGCCGCATATATCCCGCCGGCGAAACGGGCGGTGATCGTGCAGAACAAATCGTGGAAGTTCATCAAACAGGATGTTTCCGGCGCCCAGGCCGTCGGCTTTAACGACGCCTCATGGTCTGCGATCGGTCTGCCGCACTCTTTTGATATTCCCTATTGGAGAGCGAATGCGGCGACCACTCCTACGGTCGGGTGGTATCGAAAACACGTCACCATTGACCAGACATTGCTGTCCACGAAGCGTATCTTCATAGAATTCGAGGCCGCGTTTCTTGTCTCGCAGGTATACGTAAACGGAACGCTTGCCGGTACCCACCAGGGTGGCTATACCGGCTTTTCGTACGATATTACTCCGCTGGTCCATTCCGGCGACAATGTGATCGCGGTGCGCGTGGACGGAACATGGAAGGCGCAAGTTGCGCCCCGCGCAGGCGAGCATATCTATGTCGGCGGCATCTACCGCGATGTGTACCTTGTCATTACGGACCCGCTGCACGTAACCTGGTATGGTACCTTCGTGAGCACGCCGCAGGCCACTTCGTCTTCGGCAACGGTGAAGGTAAAGACCGAAATCATGAACAATGCGGCAAGCGCGAAAAGCTGCAGGGTGGTGTCCATTGTGGTCGATTCATCGGGCAATGAAGTGACGAGGGTAGAGTCTACTGCCTCGGTACCGGCCGGAGTATTGGATACGTTTGTGCAGACAAGCGGCGCTATTGCCAGTCCGCACCTGTGGAGCCCTCAAACGCCCTATATGTACAAAGTGTATACCGAGGTGTACGATGGGGCCGCGGTGGTAGACAATTTTGAATCTCCGCTTGGAATACGGACCGTGCAATGGAACAAAGACAACGGTTTTTTCCTCAATGGCCAGCATCTGTGGCTCCAGGGGGGCAACGTGCATCAGGACCATGCGGGCTGGGGAGACGCGACCACCAACAGCGGATCATTCCGCGATGTAAAAATGATCAAGGATTGCGGCATGAATTTTATCCGGGGCTCGCATTATCCGCACGATCCGGCGTTCTCGGACGCCTGCGACAAATACGGACTCTGTTTATGGCAGGAAATGCCTTATTGGGGAATCGGCGGTTTTGTCACCATCGATCCGCCTCCCATATGGAATACCAGCGCATACCCTTTTAACACGGCAGATCAGGCACCATTTGAAGCCAATATACAGCAACAACTCAGGGAGATGATACGCATCCATCGCAACCATCCGAGCGTCATCATATGGAGCATGGGCAATGAGGTTTTTTGCACGAGTACCGCCGTAATGCAACAGGCGAAGAATCTTATAACAACGATGGTGGCGGTTTCGCACGCAGAGGATTCTACAAGGGCGGCGGGACTGGGCGGTACGCAGCGTCAAGGGTTTGACGTTCTTTCGGACGTGGCAGGGTACAATGGCGACGGGGCGACACTGTATATCAATCCGGGTTTTCCGAACATGGTTGCGGAATACGGAAGCTGCACGGAAAACAGGCCGGGAAATTATACCGCCTGCTGGGGATCGCTCCAGGTGACAAACGACTCTCCAGATCAATATGCGTGGCGCTCTGGTGCCTCGCTCTGGTGCGGGTTCCATCATGGCAGCAATGTCGGCATAGGCGCTTTGGGAATGATCGATCATGCCCGGTTACCCCTGCGGCGCTGGTACTACTACCGCAACAAATATCTCGGGATCGCGCCGCCGGTATGGCCCGTGGCCGGCACCGCCGCACGACTCCTTCTTACAAAAGATTGTGATACGATTACGGATGACGGACGAAGTGACTGTCATCTGAAAGTCCAGGTGCAGAACGCCGCCGGCAGCTGGCTGACCAACTCCCCGGCTATTACGTTCACCGACAGGTCCGGATTAGGGATTTTCCCCTCTACGGCAACGGGTTCGCCGTCCATTACCTTCACTGCCGGAGCCACAGAACGGGGCGTTCTTGATGGAATGGCGGCGATCGAATACCGTTCATACAATGCGGGTACCGTGACCATAGACGCAACGTCGACCGGTCTGACCACGTCATCGGTGACGATTATTGTAAAACATGTATCGGATTCCATCATGACCGGTGTCGTTTCAAGCATTCCGATGCTCGGTCAATCGTGTACGGAAAGCCGAATGTTTAAGGTCGTTGAAAACCGGTTACTGCTGCCCCAGAGCATGCATGGCAAGAATATTCTGGCCTCGGTGTACGATCTGCAGGGCAGGTTAATCGTTTCTAAAATCCTTATAGCCGATAAAAAGCTTGATCTGACCGGAAAGGATTATGCCGGGAAGGTATTTTTGGTTAAAGTCCGGACACGGAACTAATGATATTCATGTATGATAGTAAATCTGTTATAATAATTAATCAAAGAGGGCATAGGGAGGTACTTTCATGCGCATAGTTACGTTTAAGACAGATGACCGCATTCATTCCAAAGCAATGCTGACGTGCCGTTGTTCTTTATCTTTCATCATCGCGGCCGTTTCTCTTGCCGTGGCGCAGCCGCAGGTGTTTATTGAGGCGGAAAGTTTTTCCAATAAAGGAGGCTGGGTCGTCGATCAGCAGTTTATTGACCAGATGGGATCGCCCTTTCTCCTGGCCCATGGTTTGGGAGACACGGTAACGGCCGCGACCACGACCGCGACGTTTCCGCAGACCGGCACCTATCATGTTTACGTCCGGACGCGCGACTGGGTCGCCCCGTACGGCCCGGGTACATTCAAGCTTATTGTCGGCAGCACCGAACTTTCCACGGTTTTTGGCTCAGGCGGTGATGGAACCTGGCAATGGGTCTATGGCGGAACGGTCAATATTACCCAGGCACAGACCCAGGTAAAACTCAAGGATCTTAGCGGATTTGATGCCCGGTGCGACGCGGTCTTTTTTTCTACGACCCAGACCGCTCCCCCTAATGACGCGTCTTTAGAAAACTTCCGGAATACAGCGCTTGGACTGCCTTCCACTCCTCCTGATGCCGGAACCTTTGATTTTGTGGTGGTCGGGGGAGGTATGGCGGGATGCTGCGCAGCTGTCAAGGCAGCGCGCCTGGGATTGAAAGTCGCGCTTATTCAAAACAGACCGGTGCTCGGCGGTAATAACAGTTCGGAAGTGAGGGTCGGCCTGGGCGGGACAATCAAGCAGGCGCCGTTTACCTATCTTGGGGATATTGTCCAGGCGCTGGATCCCGGTACTACCGGGAACGCCGGGCCGGCGGCAAATTATAACGATGCCAGGAAACTATCAGTTGTACAGACCGAATCAAATATATCGCTCTTTCTCAATATGAATATTTACCAGGTTGAAGTGCAGAACAATGCTGTTATCGCCGTTATCGGCCGTAGCACCATAACGGCGCAACGGATGCGTTTCCCGGCGCTCTATTTCGCGGATTGCACCGGAGACGCCACGGTGGGATATCTGGCCGGAGCCGATTATCTGATCGGTCGCGAGACACAAAGCCAATATAATGAGGCTTCAGCGCCTACTACCGCGGAAATGTATCATATGGGAATCAGCAACATGTGGTATTCGGAAAATCTTGGGACCGCCTCCACATTCACCAGCTGCGCCGGGGCCCTGTCCTTTTCCGCTCCGTATGGCGCTACGAGTGGCAATTGGGACTGGGAGTCCGGACTATATCGCAATCCCATTACCGAGGCGGAATTCATACGCGACCATAACCTGCGCGCAGTATATGGGGTATGGGCTTCGGAAAAAACGCAGGCCTCGCGAAATACCTATAAACTTACCTGGTTGGCCTATATTTCGGGTAAACGGGAATCACGGCGTCTCATCGGCGATGTCGTCCTCAATCAGAACCTGATGACCAATCCGGCGGAATCGCCCGATGGAATTGTTTATTGTTCCTGGGGCAGGGACGAACATTTTCCCGCCGCTGCCCCGGCAACCTGTACTTCGCCGACAATACCCATCGGCAGCACCACCGCTTGTGAAAGTTTTCGTACTACCTATACAAATTATGGGGGGAACCCATTTATTCCGTACCGTTGTTTTTATTCTCGAAACATCACCAATCTCTTCATGGCCGGCCGATGCTTCAGTGCCACGCGAATCGGAATGCAGACAGCGCGTGTTATGCGCACCTGCGGCATGATGGGAGAGGTGTTGGGCGCTGCTGCGTGGTTGTGCAAAATACACAACACCTCACCGCGGGGAATTTATCAATCCCATCTCAGCGAGCTATTGGCCGTATTTATAGAGGTGGAGACCGGCATTATTATAGATAACCCGGATGCTACGGTGGTCGGAACGTGGACCTCATCAACCTATACTGCAGGATTTTACGGAACCGATTATATTCACGACGACAATGCCGACAAAGGTACCAAATCGGTCACCTACCGGCCGAATGTGACAGGCGTATTTTTCATCGATGTGCGATGGACCGATGGGGCCAATCGGGCCACCAATGTTCCGGTTACCGTTCACAGCACCACCGGTACCACAACATTTACCGTTAACGAGCAGCTCAATGGCGGGGTATGGAATCGCCTGGGTACGACCCCGTTCGTATTAGACCCACAAAGCTATATTATTATCGAAACGACCGGTACCAATGGCTTCGTTATAGCCGACGCCGTTCGATTGACGCCCAGCGTACCTGTCAGCAATCCGCCGGACGCGGGGGCCTCTATGAGAAACGGAACAAAGTTCAGGCTGTATTTTAACAATAAAAATGCGATTTCAATTCCCGGAACAGAAAACGAACTTGCCCTTTTAATTTTCAGTGCCAACGGAAAACTCGTTGATCGCTACTCAATCACACACGCCGATCCGGAGTTCCGGTTCACGAACCAGAAACGGCTGGTCCATGGTGTTTACATTGCCGTTATTGCAAACAAGAAGATGAAGTATTTGGCGAGCTTGAAAGTGCTATTGTAGAGAGATCCGTCAAGAGGTATCATGAATATTGTAATGCGAATATTTACCAACGCAAAAAGCAGTACAGTAAGTTTATTGCTGGTCACCATCGCTTTATTATTTGCACAAAATTCATCGGCGCAAACGCTGATAAGCGGCGTGTATCCTCATCTTGCGGCATTCGGCCCGCCGAATACCAATAGCGGCTGTTACGGCGGCAAGGACGAGACCGGTATCGGCGCCGTGGTTCCCTGGGCAGGCAGGCTCTGGTTCCTGACCTATTCTTCGCATTGTCCAGATGGCAGTCTGGACAAGTTGTATTCCATCGATCTGGGAATGACCCTGACCACCCGTCCTGAAAGTATCGGTGGTACACCTGCAAACAGGCTCATTCACCGCGAATCGAACCAGCTTTTTATCGGGCCCTATGCGATAGATTCCCTCGGCAATGTCCGCGTCATACCCTACAGTGTCATGCCGGGAAGACATACGGCAACGGCCCGCCACCTCACGGACCCGGCTAACAAGGTTTACTATATAGAAATGGAAGGACAGATATGGGAGGTGGATGTCCGTACATTGCAGGCTCGGCGGCTTTTTTATAAACCGGTCCCCGGGTGGCATGGTAAAGGAGCATATACAGGACAGGGCCGATTGATTCTCAGTAATAATGGAGAGATTGCCTCTGGAAATTATGATTCACTGCTGGTTGGAGGTGCGGCAGCGGGGCCTGAAGAGGTCGGTGTGCTTGCCCAGTGGAACGGTACAATGTGGAGCATCGTGGAACGCCGGCAATTCACTGATGTTACCGGGCCGGGTGGAATTTACGGAGCGCCGAGCGACACAAGCCCGGTTTGGAGCATCGGCTGGGACAAACGGTCGGTCATGCTTAAATTGCTCGATCATGGTGCCTGGTATACGTTCCGTCTTCCCAAAGGCAGCCATTCCTACGAACATGTCGGCGGCTGGTATACCGAGTGGCCGCGCATCAGGGAGGTGACTAATGGGAAATACCTGATGGACATGTTTGCCATGTTTTACGATTTTCCGCCGACCTTCGATGCCGCACACACGGGCGGCATAACACCGATTGCCACACATCTTCGCTATATCCCGGACTTCTGCGGCTGGAACAATCAGATTGTTCTTGCAACAGATGAAACAACGGCGATGTCTGATAATCCGATTGCAGGCCGTTCTCAGTCGAATCTGTGGTTTGGTACGTGGAATCAGCTCTCTGATTTCGGGCCCCGTAACGGTTGGGGCGGGCCGTGGCTGGACGATACGGTCGCGGCAAACGTTGCCTCCAAGCCCTATTTGATAAATGGGTTTGACAAAAAAGTATTACATCTGGTGCATAATAATTCGACAACCGTCAATTTCACCGTAGAAATGGACGTTGCCGGCAATAACGTCTGGCAGACCTATCAAACCATAAGTGTTCCTTCCGGAGCATACCGCTATTTCATATTCCCGGCCGGTTTTTCTGCGCAATGGATTCGTATGAAAAGCGACCGTGGTTGCGTTGCGACAGCATACCTGCACTATTCAACGCCCGGACACCGGGCGTTCGATTTCCAGAGTCTTTTTGCTGGATTGGCCGATATAACCGACACCGGCAAGGTACTGGCCGGGCTGGTACGGCCGCCGACGGATGTTACTAATCTCCAATATCTCCAGCTTACCACTCCCGCCGGCCAACTTGCAGAAACGTATTATGAAGTCACCCAGCAGATGGTGTATACGACCCCGGCAAGCAGGGCCGACGAGGTAAAAACTGCCGCGCCCCGGACCAAGGATTTTTCCGTTGATTCCGCGTCGGTCATCGTTTCATATAATTCAAACAGGTATCGTTTTCCTATGGGAAGTTCGCGCTACAGCCAGAGCGACGTTACCGCATGGTGGCCACGAGGTATCCGCCAGGTCGAATCCGAGCGCAATTATATGAACGTCCATGGTACTTTCTATGAAATACCGCTGGAAGGCGGCATGGAGAAAGTAAGGCCCATCTGTACGCACAATAAGCAGATCAGCGACTATTGTTCGTGGAGCGGACTGCTCGTCCTCAGCGGCGTTCGGGCCGCCGCGGCTACCGACGGAAACACCTTTATGTCAAGCGATAAAAGGTCAGGACTGTGGTTCGGCAGTGTTGACGATCTATGGAAATTAGGCCAGCCGGTCGGCATGGGCGGTCCGTGGAAAAATACCGCGATCACCGCCAATACTGTCTCCGACCCCTACCTGATGACCGGCTATGATAAAAAAACCATGCTCCTGTCGCACAACGGGAGCAGCGCGGTAACCTTCACGGTCGAAGTCAATTTCGACCACCTTCACTGGGGTGTATATAATTCCTTTGCCGTTGCTGCCGGTCAGACCGTTACCCATGAATTTCCGGACGGCTACAGCGCGCATTGGGTGCGCCTGAAAACCGATAGGGCTGTCACCGCCACTGCTCAGTTTATTTATGACACGTCGAACGCTTCGGTAGCGGTTATGCCCGCAGGCAATTCCCTTGACGCCGCGCGAATGCTCCGGATCGTACAGTGCGGAAACTGTATCTCTATGGCATATGCGCTGGCTTCGGAAAACACCGTCCTTTCGCTTTATACCATGCAGGGGAAACGGATTGCGACCTGCCGGGGGCTGGGTGTTCGCAAGGTCACCTGGAGAACATCAGATTTGCCATCAGGTATTTACTGTCTGCAGCTGAGCGAAGGGTCCGCAAACCTAAAAACAGCAAAATTTAGAATTGTAAAGTAACAATATC
>CAISVC010000151.1 GCA_903888815.1 uncultured Fibrobacterota bacterium | reverse complement strand
CCTTCAACTACCGGCGTTCTTTCTACAGACGGATCAGATTGGAAACAAGAAGAATTGTTGTCTTATATCAACGCAGAACACCGGCATTTATTTTCGATAGTAAGAAACTTGTATGAAGATTGGTTTTTGAGAATAAATGTCTTTCCGGTCTGCCGCGCTCCTTGTAAAAGCAGGGGCTTACGGTCTTTAGACGATTTCCATTCAATAAGCTTCTGATATATATCTCGTTGCATGGCATAATTATACATTCAAACCACTGATAAAGTCAATATATTCGTCATGTTTTTGTGCAATACATCACGTTATTCGTACTAAATATGTGAAAGTATGCACGTTTTTGGCGTGAATAATGTGAAATGTACCACGTTTTTTTGACGATAATCTGATTCTCCTGAAACCCTACCACGTGGTAAAGCCCCGGATAATCACTACAAAGGACGCTGGCAGATCGAGATTTTCTTCAAATGGATAAAACAACACCTGAGAATTAAGACCTTTATAGGTACCAGCGAAAATTATGAATATCTCCTCTACCGATTTAATTCAAATCTTCTCTTTCGTCATTTCTTCTATATATTTCTTCAGCGTCGGCAGTATCTCCTTTTCCTTCACCTTCTTCACTGCCTGGCCTTTGACGAACAGCAAGCCTTCTTTCCTTCCGCCGGCAATGCCGATATCGGCATCACGCGCTTCGCCCGGGCCGTTCACCACGCAGCCCATGACCGCAATGCGGATCGGCGCGGTTATGTGGACGACCATCCGTTCCACACGCGCGGCCAGTTTCGCAACGTCGATCTGCGTCCTGCCGCACGTGGGACATGCGATCACAACCGGACCTGCCGCAAGGCCAAGCGCTTTCAGGATTTCTTTTGCCGCATGGATCTCCTCAACCGGGTCACCGGCAAGCGACACCCGAATGGTATCACCGATGCCTTCGGCAAGAAGCGCGCCTATGCCGACCGATGAACGGATGGAGCCGCTGCGCACGGTACCGGATTCCGTGATGCCGATGTGCTGCGGCACGTCGGTATGGTCGGCCAACAGCCTGCACGCCTCAATCGTCGTGACCACATCGCTGGCTTTTATGGATACGATGATGTCCTCAAAACCAAGATTCTTTAAGAGTGCAATGCAGCCCAGGCTGCTTTCGAGCAGCGCACGCGGCGCCGGGGAGCCGTATTTTTCAAGCAGCGGTTTCTCGAGAGAGCCGGAATTCACGCCGATACGGATTGGAATGCGGGCGCTTTTAGCGGCGTCGACCACCTTTTTCACCCGCTCCTCTGAACCGATATTTCCCGGGTTGATGCGCACCTTATCCGCCCCGGCCTCGATCGCGGCAATGGCGAGCCGGTACTGGAAGTGGATGTCCGCCACCAGCGGCACGGTGGTCTGCCGCCGTATCTTCTTGAACGCCCGTGCGGCTTCTTCGTCAGGTATCGCGACGCGTACGATCCGGCAGCCGGCATCAGTCAGCCGCCCGATCTGCGCCAGCGTCGCCTGCGTGTCGCCGATGTCGGTGTTGGTCATGGACTGAATGACGATCGGCGCGCCGCCGCCGATGGTAATGTCCCTTACTTTTATCTGCCGGGTAATCCTGCGGTTTATCATACCTTTTTAATATAAATAAATTCATCCGCTCCGCGTTTAAAGTATATTAAGTAAAGAATAAATAAAAAGGAACACCCATGGAATTCCTCGAACTGGCCAAAAAGCGGTATTCGGTGCGGGATTATTCTGAGAAACCGGTAGACGATGTTCTTCTCGACAAAGTGCTTGAGGCCGGCAGGCTGGCGCCCTCGGCCTGCAATAACCAGCCGTGGGTTTTTATCGTGATCAGGGACGAAGATTCCCGGAAAAAGCTTGAAAGCGTCTATACAAGGGAGTGGTTTCTGCGCGCTCCGGTCATAATCGCGGTCTGCTGCGACCGCTCCGCCTCCTGGAAAAGGGCCGACGGCAAGGACTTCGGCGACGTGGATGCTGCGATTGCCCTCGACCATATGACCCTGGCCGCGGCCGAAGCCGGCCTCGGCACCTGCTGGGTCGCAAACTTCAATGCCGCCGAAGCCAGAAAACTGCTCATGCTTCCCGCGAATATTGACCCTATCGCCTTCACCCCCGTAGGCTATCCCGGCCCTGAGGCAAAACCAAAAAAATCCCGCAAAGGAAGAGACGAAATCGTTTTCCGGGAATACTACGGCGGCAGGAAACAGTAGCCGTTATTTCCGAAGCAGGTGACTTTTACCGGTAAAAATCGTATTTTTTACTTTCTTTTAATGTTTGTTGAGCTAAACAATAATTTTCTTTTGCTAAAGGTCAAGTTTCGG
>CAISVC010000150.1 GCA_903888815.1 uncultured Fibrobacterota bacterium | reverse complement strand
GCGGAGATCGGCATCGACGGATCCGCTCTTGTTAAAAAAAGCAATGGTTCCAGCATGACGCCACTTAAGGCTCACCCCGTGAGTACGCTTATAGATACTGCTTGCGCTCAACTCGGACTTCATCCAATACCTACTCCGCGCGCCGTACTTTCCGAGGAGTGGAAAAACCGCGGACCTTGCAGCTATTCCGGTTTATGCGGAAGCTATGCCTGCCTGACAGGAGCAAAAGCAGGCATGCATGAAACCTATATCAGGGACGCACTCAACACCGGCAATGTCACGCTGCTGCCCGATCACTATGTCTATTTTCTTGAGGCCAAAGGGAACGCGATCCGGAGCGTGCAATTTTCCGGCCCCGATAATGTACCGGGTACAATCCGTGCCCGTATTTTCATTCTTGCGTGCAGCAGTATAGAAACAGCAAGGCTCCTGCTCAATTCCCATTCCGGTGAGCATCCCGATGGCCTCGCGAACAGCTCCGGCCATGTCGGTAAAAATCTTACGTTCACCATGCCGTGCGAAGTCACGGGATTCTTCAAAAAAGGACTTTTTCCCGCCCCGAATGCCGCTCTATCGCCCTTTGTCCAGAGAAGTATCCAGGATCTGCATATGCTTAATGACGATAGCCTTTCATATAAGCGCGGCGGCACGGTTGTTTTTCTTTTTCCGCACCCTAATCCGATTCAAAGAGTGATGGCGCTTTCATACAGCGGCAATCAGAGAATTTGGGGGAAGCAATTAAAAGACCGTGTCAGGGAATATTTTTCATACAACCATCTTATGTCAGACAGTTTCATCGATTTTTTACCGAATCCTCAGACTTTTGTGACCATTTCAAAGACAACGAGAGATTATTGGGGTATCCCGTCAGCAAGGATCCATATTGTGCCGCATCATGAAAACATTAAAGCCGCTCAAATTGCGGCAAAACATATTGCATCGCTCTATAAAGCGATGGGTGCTGCGGGAGTCAGTTATAATCCCACGCCATTCACCGCCGGAGAGCTTCAGCACGGAACCTGCCGGTTCGGCAATGACCCGAAGACCTCGGTTTTGGATCCTTTCTGCCGGTCGCATGATATTAAAAATCTTTTTGTGACCGATGCAAGCTTCATGCCGTCCGGCCTGCCGGTTCCCTCAACCTTCACCATTATGGCCAATTCGCTGCGGGTTGCCGGGCATATTTACGGCAAAGGGTAAGTGTGATAGGGGAATGAGGTCGGTGCTTTTATGAAAATTACCTCCGGAGGAGGATATCGCAAAGAAGCGGGCATGGTCGCCTGGGTGATCGGCATCGTCTCGGGCTTTGCAATCGGTATGTATCTCATTATCAATGCGCTGGTGATCTTCGGGCTGACGCGGGGAGAACACCATTTCGATGCAGTCATGAAAATGATGTTTTCGCCCTTTGTGCTGTTCATCGAAATGCTGCTCTTCATTGCGGTTCTGTACCACATTTTTAACGGTATCAGAGTCCTGCTGTTCGATCTGGGTTTATGGATCGAAGACCAGAAAGACATTCTTTATGTCGTCGTCATTGCGATCATGATCTTGTTTGCAGTTCATTTTCTTCCTCTGATAGAAGAGTATATACGATAAGCAGGTGATTCGTGGCGAGCAAAATACAATCGGATATTTTCGGTTACTCTTTTCCCGGGCTGTCCTGGCTGTTTCAGCGCATTTCCGCCGTGATAGTGCTGGGATTGCTTCTTTTTCATGCCCATTTTATTCTCCAGAAATTCATCGCTTCAGGTACAATCACGTATAACGATATGCTGACGATTCTCTCCAAACCTGTCAATAAAGCAATAGAGCTGTGTCTTTTCTTTTTCGGGACTTTGCATGGAATAAACGGACTATGGAGCATTATCAATATTTTTTTTCGTGATACCGTTGTAAAAAAATTGCTGATTAAGCCGATCATTGTCTCAGGCATCCTGTTTTTGTGTTTTATTTCAATCTGCATACTATCGCTGTAACCTATGAATTCAATGCCGATTTCACTGACTTCGACGCCTGTTCATACCTACGATGCCGTCATTGTCGGCGCAGGAATAGCAGGACTCCGGGCAGCAATGGCGCTCGCCGGAGTATGCCGTGTCGCGGTGATTTCCAAAGTATATCCGGTCCGTTCGCACTCCGGCGCTGCGCAGGGGGGCATTGCCGCGTCGCTCTCCAATTGCGGGTCCGATTCGTGGGAATGGCATATGTATGATACCATACATGGAAGTGATTTTCTGGCAGACCAGGATGCCGTTGCATTGCTGTGCAGGAATGCGCCTGCCACGGTCTATGAACTGGAAAATCTGGGAGTGCCTTTTTCCCGGACTGAAAAAGGCGCTATCGCGCAGCGTGCGTTCGGCGGCCATACGAAAGAGTTCGGAAAATCGCCGATGCTGCGCGCATGTTTTGCGGCTGACCGGACCGGCCATGCGGTGTTGACGACCCTCTGGGAGCAGTGCGGCAATACCGGGATCGATTTTTATAATGAGTTTTATCTGCTCGCTCTGGCCGTCGAGGAAAACCGGTGCAGCGGCGTTGCAGCATGGGACATTCAAAAGGGAGGGATCCATCTCTTTCGCGCGCCGGCAGTGCTTCTTGCGACCGGCGGTTATGCGCGGGTGTTTGCGCCGAGCACCAATGCGCTGATCAATACCGGGGACGGTCAAGCCGCTGCGCTGAGAGCAGGACTGTTTCTGCAGGACATGGAGTTTGTCCAGTTTCATCCGACCGGCCTCTATGACAAAGGGATATTGATCACCGAAGGTGCGCGCAGCGAAGGCGGCTATTTACTAAACGGCATGGGCGAACGGTTCATGGCCGATTACGCCCCTGCGGCCATGGAATTAGCGACAAGGGATATCGTAACACGGGCGATCCATAAAGAAACGGAAGCCGGCAGAGGAATCGGCGGCAGCGGATACGTATATCTTGACTTGCGACATATCGGCAAAGCGGCCATTGATGAAAAGCTGCCCCAGACCCGGGAAATCTGCATCAAATTCGCCGGTATTGATCCGGTCAACGACCTCATTCCCGTGCAGCCAGCGGCCCACTATTCCATGGGCGGCATTCCGACCACGATTAACGGCGAGGTGCTGCTCGACGGCCAAAAGGAGCCTTTACGCGGCCTCTATGCCGCGGGAGAATGCGCGTGCATATCGGTCCACGGCGCCAATCGACTGGGATGCAACTCGCTTCTCGAAGCCGCATTTTTCGGCAAACAGGCAGGTCTGGCGATCAGATCATTTTTAAAGAATAATAAACAGAATCCGGTTTTGTCAGAAAGCGTTTTTAATGAAGCATCGAAAGAGATGGATTTCCTGAAAAACTCGCATGGTAAGGAGTCTGCTGCTGCTATCAAAGAGGAGCTGCAGCATGGGATGAGCGGGAAGTGCGGCATTTATCGGGATAAAGAGGGACTGGAATCACTTCAGTCTGACCTTTTACTCCTCAGAAACAGATACCGCTGTATCGGCTTGTCCGATAGTTCCGCCACCTTTAATCTTGATTTCATCGAAGCGTTGGAACTCGGACATATGCTTGATGTTGCGGAGGCGATTACACAGAGCGCTCTGGCACGAACCGAAAGCAGAGGCGCACATGCGCGAAGGGATTTTGCAAATCGGAATAATGCCGATTGGCTCAAGCATACGCTTATAAGAAAAAAGAGCGGCCATGCTGAAATAGAGTATAAACCGGTAATCATAACAGATTTTCGGCCGGACTGATACGAAACGAATACCATGGCAACCCATGCTTTTAAAATTTTCAGATACAACCCTTCAACGGATAAACAACCGTATTATCAGACGTATGAAATCGGCGTCAAACCGTCATGGACGG
>CAISVC010000149.1 GCA_903888815.1 uncultured Fibrobacterota bacterium | reverse complement strand
GTAACCAACGGCCGGCCATCTTTTCAAATCCCCATCACCGACGGCTCTTTTTCCACTGCCGGCGATGCCAATAAAAAATCCACGGCCCGGCTTTTGAGTGCCGCAAGATCCGGCGCGGACTGGACTTTTCGAAACAGCTCGTGGCCGTATATGAAATTGCGGGAAAAATATGCGGTAAACTCTTTTATGCGGCCTATGGCTTTTTCCGGCCGGAAGTCCTCCAGGGTGTATTCGTAAAAACGAGTCCAGACGTCACGGTAATCGACTTTCTCGGATGCGCCCGTAAACTCCCGGAAAATCCATGGCTTGACAACCGCCATTCTTCCGATCATGAGGCCTTTACAGCCGCCTGATTCCAGAAGTCCGAGCGCCGGGGCCGTAGCGTCAACGATGTCGCCGTTTGCGATGACCGGCAGTTTTGTTTGTGAAACGATCCACGGGAAAAGGTCCCAGCGGGCCTTCCTCTTAAGCTTCTCGTCGGAAAAACGCGGGTGCACGGTAATCGCGTCGATCCCGCACTCCCCTATGATTTTCAGACGGTCGGCAAAATTTTCCTGCCACGTTTCGCTCCGTTTTCCGAGGCGGCACTTGACCGTCAGAATTCCTTTCCAGCGCCGCCGCACCGATTCAAGAACCCGGGCCAGGCGGGCGCGGTCGTTAAAAAGTTCGATGCCGCCGCCCCCTTTCCTGATCTCAGGCGCCGGGCATCCCAGATTGACATCAATGCCGAATGGTTCAAGGCTGGAAAGTTTTTCAATCGTCTGGCTGATATTCTCCGTACCGGTAAACCGTACTTGATAGAAAACAGCCCCTTCGACCGGACGCCTTTTTGTGAAAGGAGAGGTCATGAGGTTCTCGGAACAGACGGCCCGGGCCGAGAGCATCTCGGTGAACAGCGCGCCATAGCCGCGGAAATCGGCGACAAGCCTTCTATAGGCGCTGTGCGTAACGCCGGCCATGGGAGCGCAAAAGAGCGGCGGAGCAATGGCGCTCCCCCTTAAACAGAGGCTTTTATCGAGCGGGTTCACAGAATAAAAATAATTCTGCCGACAACAATGCCGAGAATACCGTAGATCGGTGCTACGATTAAAACACCGATGATCAGTTCACTCAGGAAGTCGCTCTTTACGTCATAATCGCTGCAACTCAGCAAAGCCTTTTCAAGGCGGCGGTTGCAGCGGATATCGGCTATGCTGTAGATAAGCAGCGGCAGTGGCAGTCCTATTCCTGCCCATATCATAAGCGGAATTAGTCCCATCCCCCATACACGTGAAGCGACAAACGAGTTGAAAAGCACGAAACCGATGGTGGCAATGACAAGCGGCCGGAATGTGGTCCTCGCGCGCTCGTTCCAGCGTTCGTTGACTGTTCCCATGACGGCCATCTCGCGGAAGAACGCATCGTTGCACAATTCTGCTCTTCCTGTATACGCAAGCCCATACCGCAGCGCCTCGCCGAGCCGGGCAAAATCCGTAATGGTGGACGGCAATATGAGCCTGCTGCGCGGCGTAGAGATTTCCACCAGCCCTTTGGTGAATGGTATTCTGCGGCACCGTATGTTCGCTATCTCACCCCATTTCACCACAACCTTCCGGTACGATTCAATACGGGCAACGCCTTCGCGCATCACGACAAAACGCACTCTGTCAATTTCACGCTTGGCGATGCGGCTGAACGCGAAGAGGAACAGAAACGTGGCGGTTAGATATACCGTTGCCCGGGCAATGGGGCCGTACACGAAGCCGTCGGAAAGATACATGAAAACAAGCGGAACCCATCCTACGAATATAAGGCCTATAAGCATGACCGCGAAAAAGGACGACGTGATGTAAAATCGCCGGCAGAAATGGAACTCCTGAGGAATAAACGTCTCAATGGTCGCATATTCCCGAAGGTCAGTTTCAGACATTCCTATTTATCCTTCAGCCGTCGCGAGGTACATGCGCTTATCCATCCGAATTTCACTGCCAAATAATAAATCACTGCGATACAGACGGCGGCAATGAGCAATCCCCAGCCGATTTCACGGATGATTTTCTCGATCAAGGGCAGATGCTGGCCGAATTTATATCCGATAAAGCTCACCACGGCCGCCCAGGTGATACCGCCCATCGCATTGTAGAAAAGAAAGCGCGGATAGTGCATGCGCGAAACGCCGGCCATGAGCGCGGTCAAGACACGCAAATAGGACACGCCCCGGCCGAAAAAAACCGCTTTGCCGCCATGCCGCGCAAAAAACTTTTCCGCTTTCTCAATATGGTCTTTTTTAAACCAGAGTTTACCCGAAAGCCGTTCCAGAAGCGCCCTGCCGCCGCGCCTGCCGATCCAGTAGCCGATCGTATCGCCCACGATCGCGCCTGCTGAGGCGAATGCGAAAACAAGCCAGATATTGAATCCCTTCCCGGCGCCGGCTGCGCCTGCTGCAATAAGCACCGTAGTCTCACCGGGCATGGGTACGCCCGCGCTTTCTCCCATGATAAAAAGAAAAACGAGCGGATAACCGACGGTCTGGATAAGTGCTTCAAGAGACATGGTAAATTATTTTATCTTTCTGCGACGATATTTGCATTATACAAGTTTAAAATACGGATTGGTTGCAGTATGCTCAAAAGAAAAAACTTTTTAAGGACATCGTTTCATGAAAGCGTTATTCTGTAAAAACGGAATGTTGTCACTCGATGAATGCGAAAAACCGGTCAGGCGCACAGGAGAGGTGCTGATCCGGGTGAGCCGCTCCGGTATCTGTTCAACCGATCTTGAGATCGTCAAAGGCTATATCCCCGGATTCAGCGGTATCCTCGGCCATGAATTTTTCGGGTACGTGAAGGAGTCCGATGACGCATCGCTTATCGGCAGACGCGCGACTGCTGAGATCAACTGCGCATGTAATAGGTGCGATTACTGCCGGCAAGGAATGCAGCGCCACTGCCCGCACCGCACCGTGCTCGGCATTGCGGACAGAAACGGCGCTTTTGCGGAATATATAGCAGTGCCGCAGGAAAATGTGGTTGTGCTGCCTGATGAAATTCCTGAAACATCGGCTGTGCTTATCGAGCCGCTTGCCGCCGCACTCGAAATACTGGAACAGCTGCCTGTCAGCCCTGATCAATCGGTACTGCTTGTCGGCGACGGCAGGCTCGCGCAGCTGATAAGCTGCGTTTTTCTCGCAAACGGCATTCCGCTCTCGGTTGCGGGAAAACACGCGGCCAAGCTCGGCCTTCTTGCAGAGCGCGGTGCGCGGACGTTCCTGCTTGACAATTTCACAGATC
>CAISVC010000148.1 GCA_903888815.1 uncultured Fibrobacterota bacterium | reverse complement strand
TTGTCAGCGACAAGATGGACAAGACCGTCATCGTTATGGTGGAGCGCCATTTTATCAATGCTTATTACGGCCGTACCATGCGGGACAGGAAGAAGTATGTCGCCCACGATGAAAAGGACGAATGCAAGACCGGTGATACGGTGAGGATTATCGAAACGAGGCCGCTCTCGAAAACCAAGCGATGGCGGGTCGCCGAGGTCCTCGAGCGCGCCAAGTAGCGGCTTCGGTTCATTGCGAAACCAGGGTTAAGGATATCATGATACAGGTACAGACACATCTCAACGTCGCCGATAATTCCGGTGCGAAGCGGGTTGAATGCATCAGGGTTCTTGGCGGCACCCGCCGCCGGTATGCGCGGGTGGGCGACATCATCGTTGTATCGGTGAAGGATGCGCTGCCGACGAGCCAGGTGAAAAAAGGCACGGTGCTGCGGGCGGTCATCGTGCGGACGACGAAAGAGTTCGGCCGCAAGGACGGAACTTATATCCGCTTCAGCGACAATGCGGCGGTGCTGATCAACGAAGTCAACGAACCGAGGGGCACCCGCATTTTCGGACCTGTAGCGCGGGAGCTGCGCGACAAGAAGTTCATGCGCATCGTTTCGCTGGCGCCCGAAGTTCTGTAAGGCGAAAAGGAGATCTGATGGCGTTTCGGCTGCGAAAAAATGATACGGTCCAGGTGATTACCGGCGAGTTCAAGGGCAAGACCGGGAGAATCATCAAGGTGTTCCCGGAGAAGCGGCGTGCGCTCGTTGAGGGAATCAATATTGTCAAGCGTCATACGAAGCCGAACAGGAAGACGCAGCAGGGCGGTATCGTGCAGAAAGAGGCGCCCATGCATCTGTCGAATCTGATGCTCGTATGTCCGAAGACCGGCAAACCGACACGGACCGGTGTCAGCATCCTCGAAGGCGGGAAACGGGTGCGATTTTCCAAGAAAGCCAAGGAGACGATCGCGTGAGCAAGGCCAAGGAAAAGGAAGTCAGGAAAGAGGCGGGCAAAGCCGAGAGCGAGCCTAAAGTAACTCCCCGGATGCGGATCCGGTATGCGGAAAAGGTTGTTCCCGCGCTCATTAAAAGGTTCGGGTACAAGAATGTCATGCAGGTGCCCCGCCCGCAGAAGATCGTGATGAATATGGGCGTGGGCGCGGCCATGACCGACTCGAAACTTCTTGACGAGGCGGTTGTCTGCATGCGCGACATTTCCGGACAGAAACCGATTATCACGCGCGCACGCAGGGCTATTTCAAATTTCAAGCTGCGCGAAAACGCGCCCATCGGATGCAAGGTGACGCTGCGGGGCAGCCGGATGTGGGAATTTTTCGACCGTCTTGTCGCGATCGCGATCCCGCGTATCAGGGATTTCAGGGGGCTTTCGCGCAAGTCGTTTGATTCGCGGGGTAATTACACCATAGGAATCAAGGAACAGGCCGTTTTTCTTGAGATAGACCGCGATAAGGTTTCACGGATCAGCGGCATGGATATTACGATCTGCACTTCCGCAAAAAACAGCGAGGAAGGTCTTGGGCTTCTTGAAGAGCTGGGCATGCCGTTCCGC
The DNA here is from genome assembly GCA_903888815.1 of uncultured Fibrobacterota bacterium. Taxonomy (GTDB): domain Bacteria; phylum Fibrobacterota; class Chitinivibrionia; order Chitinivibrionales; family Chitinispirillaceae; genus BOG-1184. Next base: position 803 of record CAISVC010000148.1, on the reverse strand, counting down.
AAGATTGAAGAAAAAGAGGAAAAAGAAGCCGACAAGAAATCCGATAGGAAAGAAGACAAGAAAGAGGACAAGAAAGAGGACAAGAAAAAGGACGACGCAGAAGGGCTGTAACTGATACAATAACGTAATGTTAGCGCAAGGGAGCAACGGTCGTGGCGCGAAAAGCAATGATTAACAAATGCAGGAAAAAGCCGAAGTTCTCGGCGCGTAAGTACAATCGCTGCAGACGGTGCGGCAGGGCACGGGCATTTCTCAGGGATTTCGGCCTGTGCAGAATATGTTTCCGGCAGATGGCCCTCCGGGGAGAGATCCCCGGTGTGGTCAAGGCGAGCTGGTAGCAGGGGCACGGCAGGCAGGCCGTGCCCGTACAAAACGGTGAAAAATGCCGTACAAAACGAGCAAGGGGCAGACAGACCAATGTTGACCGATCAGATAGCCGACATGTTTACCCGGATCAGGAATGCAATTAAAGCACGAAGGCGCACCGTCGATATCCCGGCGTCGAACATGAAAAAGGAAATCACCCGTATTCTGTTCGAGAACCACTTCATCAGCAAGTATGCCTATGTTGATGACGGCACGCAGGGGATCATCAAGATCCTGCTCAAGTACGACGAGCAGATGCGCAATGCGATTCAGGGAATTAAAAAAGTGAGCGTGCCGGGACGGAAAGAGTACCGCAGGGTGCATGCGATTCCCAGAGTACTCGGCGGCCTGGGCGTCGCCATCATCTCGACTTCGAAAGGCCTCATGACCGACCGTGAGGCGAAGGCGCAGAAAGTGGGCGGCGAAATTATCGGCAT
>CAISVC010000147.1 GCA_903888815.1 uncultured Fibrobacterota bacterium | reverse complement strand
GATTCATGTGATGAATTGGCGATAAAAGGAAGATTAAAAAATAAATGACGGGAGGCGGCTTTAAACAGGTTATCAATTCAGGGAAAAATCAGACGGCCTGGTTTGCATCTGCCGGCAGAAATAAAGTATGTTAAACTTCTGCGTTTTATGACAAAACATATAAAAGGAGCGAACGCAATGGTCGATAAGGAACTGCTTGATATCCTCTGCTGCCCGGAAACTAAACAGGACCTTACCCTCGTTGAAGCGTCGGTAATAGCGAAAATCAACCATCTGATCAAAGAAGGCAGGCTTAAGAACCGTGCGGGTGAGACGGTGAGAGAACCCCTCGACGCCGGGCTCCTCAGAGAGGACCGCACATACCTCTATCCGATACGCGAAGATATACCGATCATGCTTATCGACGAGGCCATTCCCGTCGACGGGTCTTTTTTCTGATTTTTATCTGCAGTATAACAAAAAAAGATAACAGCACGGCAATGAGAATAAGCCGCTCGGCAAACCGTGGCGGAAGCGAACTCCTGTTTTTACATGATGACACCCTGCCGGTAAGGAGAAAGGGCTGAAGTGTATCACCGCAGACGCTGTTGCCGGCAAGGTGCATTGTATAAGAGCCGGTACTGTCTACGGCAACCGAGTCCCATGGAATTATCCACTCGAAGGTGATTACCTGCAGGGAATCTTTTTTTATCCGGTTTGAACAGAAAAAACCGTTTTTTACTGTTGCCGGGTCGGAAACCCGCATTTGCCACGGTCTGGAAGCGAGATTCCTCACATCGGCGTAAAACGTCCATAGAGAACATTTTACCGCCGGATTATGAAAATATCCGGCTACGCCTTCCGGCGTATTAACGGCATCCCAGTACCATGTCTTCGACCCGTTCCATAGGTGCCTGTTTTTTTGATTCCAGTCGATGAGAAAACCGTCGAGCTGAATACTGCGGCCTGAGCGGTCGATATCGGCGACTCTGCCGCCCGCAGAGGAAAACGAACAAGCCGCGAGCACTATCAGAGAAAGGATGTTTAATCGGAGAGGTGGCAGCATTGTTACCGGTTTATTGCCTGTTCGCCTCGAAAAGAATAAGCACTATCGCGCACAGACAGAAAACAGCTGAAACAACGGCGAATATTGATTTTTCCTTCCGCAGTTTTTCTGCCGACTGCTGCGCCGCTGCAACCGAATCCTTATAAGCGGCCGTATGTTCAAACGTCAAGCGCAGCGTATCGTTCCCGCCGCTTTTAACCGATATGCTTTTTTCGACCGTGACGTACTTTTTCATCTCGAGCATCAGGACGTGGTCGCCCGGTTTCACCTTGTCATTCTCGTACGGTGTTATGCCTTCCCTTTTGCCGTCAATGGAAAGCGTTGCACCGGACGGATCGCTGACAATATGCAAAAAAGACGGTTTTAAAAGAACGAAAGAGAATTCCCGCGGTGAGGCGGAATCTATGCTGATTTCGGCCCTTTTGAGATAATAGCCCTTCTTCTTCAATAATAGAACATGGGGCCCTGATGCCACGCTGCTCAGTATGCAGGGGCTTGCGCCTCTTGCCGAGTCATCGAGCAGCACTGCGGCGCTGTCCGGATCAGTGATTACTTTGAAAGAGAACAGCATATGCAAAAGTGAATCCCTGCGAAGCGAATCGGCCGCCCGCCGGAGCGAATCAGCGAGCATGATTCCTGAAAGTGCTGAAGCAGAATCGGTTTTTACGGTATTCCGTTTCGGCTTCTGAGCGTTCTTTTTTTCCGCTGACTTTTGTTGACTAACTGGTACCACCGGATTCTGAGACCAGATAGTAAGCGCACATGCGCAGATAATTACCCCCGTAACAGCTGCCATGTGCATGCGGTTGTCTGGCAGCGTACGTCATCTCCCTAGTATAAAATCGATCGCT
>CAISVC010000146.1 GCA_903888815.1 uncultured Fibrobacterota bacterium | reverse complement strand
CTTGACATAGACAATGTCCCCGGCAACCATCGTGCCGGCCGCTTTTCCTATGGTCAACCATGGGCTTGCTTCGCTCCCGTTGTTGGAATCGCTCCCGGTTTTTGCCACATAATAAACGGCTGACCATGCCGGCAGGGCCATGCATGACAGAAATAAAATCACCAGCACAGCCTTCGGTCGTATCTTCATTTTAAGCTCCTTTGTTTTTGTTATACGTTTAAAACTTTTTTTCGCTGAAGAGTCAGCTTAAAACGAGAACTGGGTTTTCACCATATAATACCAATGCCCTGGTTTTACGAGCGTTTCTTCGCGGTCCTGTTTTAGCGGATCAAGCGTCAATGTCCGGATATGATCATTGGCCGCCTGGCCGATCAGGCAAACATGTCCGGCAAACGTTTTCTTTGCATACACCGTCCATTTCCAGTCATTGTGAGCGTAGTTGGCGTCCGGAGGCATGACGGGCTGGGGAATACGCATGATGTATTCATTGTAGTAACTGTCGGGATACCGGGAATCATACCATTCAACCTCCAGCGAAAGCACATCGAGCAGCTTGAATGCCGGTACGTTAAAACCCATCATGACCGGCAGCCTCTGCAGGAGGTCATTGTAATAGACCGGATAGTTCTTAACGCCAAGCACCGCTGCTTCGGAATACAGCCGCAGATCGTTTTTGCCGAATACATCCGATACGAAAAGCGCTTTCGGATCAAATGAAATCAGCGCCATCAGCTTGATGCCGCGGAAGGTATAATACCCGGTCGTGTCGCCGTTGACGACGATGGCATTCATCGTGTCCGGCGTCGTGGCATGGGCATTGACCGGCCATAGACGCGCAAAACTGATGCCGCCTCCCGCTTCCAAGACGCTCCCAGCCTTGCCGCTGACGATGTAAGTAAGGGAGTAGTCTTGCAGGGGATACATCTCGGCTTCACTGGTCAATAACAAATCCTGGTGCAGCCAGGAAAAAAGATCGCCGCTGATCCGCAGTCCCAGCAGCCTGCTCATGGGAAAATCGAAAACGGTCGACAGATAGCCCGGATAGGTTCCGCTCCGGAAAAGATATTCACCCAGGTTTTTCGCATCCGGATCATATTTGAACGGAAAATAGCCGACGCCGATCTGCACCAGCGCACGGTCACGGCTGCCCGCCGTATACACCCCTTCGGCACGATCGAGCAGAAAAGATTGCTGAGGAAGCGACTTGATCCTGAACCGCGGTTCCGAACCGGCATATAAGGAGAGCAACTGAGGAGAAGAATAGGTCATCCAGCATTCGACGTCGAAATTGACGGACACCCTTTCGTTGAGGGCCGCCTGCAGGCCGAAATGGGCGATCGCCTTTTGCAGCCATGTGTGAGTGAACTCCGTCTGATCGTAACTTCCTTTTACGATCTGCCCCGCCTCAATGGAGGCGAATCCGGAGGGTTCAAAAACGGCCTGCGAGTTTTCCGCGTGACTCCGGATGATGCCGAGAAGCATGATCCCCGCTGTTAAAAAACGGCCGGATATTTTCAAATTCATATCATTTTCCCGTTTGAATGACCTCTTTGATCGATCAGAAAGCGAATTTACACTTGAGCATGTAATACCAGTCATTCGTGGTGCGAAGCGCTTCTTCTTTGTCCTGCTTCATATAATCATGCGTCACGGTGCGGACATGGTCCCGCGCGACTTGCGCTATCAGACTGATCCCGCCGGCGACCGTTTTTTCCGCATATACCGACCATTTCCAGTTGTCACTTTTATACATAGCGGAATCGCTGAAGTCGCTGGGCAGCGGGAGATAATATTCATAGACGCGGCGGTAGCTGTTGGGGAATGGGCTGTCGTACCATTCCATTTCGACGCTGAGCTCGTCGAGCAGTTTGAACGCGGGAATGTTAAAACCGGCCATGAGCGGCATTCTCTCGTTCAGTTTCGCGTAATACCCGGGGTAATTTTTAAGCCCGAGGATCGTCCCTTCGCCATAGAGTCTCAAGTCTTCGCTCCCGAAAATATCCGATGGAAAGAAGACCTTGGGATCGATCGAAAAACGGGCCATCAGTTTTGTGCCCTTAAAGGTATAATAGTGTGTGCTGTCGCCGATGACCTGGTTCAGAACAGTGTGCGGGGTCGTGAAATCGTCGTTCACCGATAAAAGATGGCACCAGCTGACGCCCCCTCCGATATCCAGGAATTTCGCACAAACGACATCGCCGAGATAGGACAGCGTAAAATCCTGCGTGGGAAACATCTGCGTCTCGCTTGTTAATAAAAGGACATTATGCAAGGCCCCGAAAAGCGTATCGCTCACGGTAAGGCCCAGGAGCTTGGCCATCGGAAAGTCGAAAGAGTTTATAATGTACCCCGGATACGTTCCGGTCCTGAAGAGGTATTCGCCGAGGTCCTTGACGTCGGGATTGTATTTAAAAGGGAATATGCCGAATCCGATCTCGGCAAGCGGCTGGTGCTGATCGCCGAGGGTATAAACGCCTTCGGCCTGATGGATGTAGAGCGTATAAAGAGGCTCTTCGGTCGCATAGGTCCCGGCAATGACCGGATAGGAAAAAGTGAGGTGGCATTCACCGGCCACCATGATATGCAGGCGGGAGTTGGCCGAAACGTCGACGCCGAGCCGCGTGAACAATCCCTGCTGCCAGACATGATCGACCGCTTTGGCTATATACCATCCTTTCTCGATCTGGCCGGCTTCAAAGGACACCAGACCCCACGGCTTGAGATTAAAATCCCCTTGTTCCGCCTTACCGTTCAACGCCATGAAAAGAAGCACGATCAGCACTCGTCCGCAATGAGAAATTCTCCGTATCACGTTGCATCCTCCGTTGTGTTACCTGTTCGCTGCCACGATGCGCAGGAAAAAGACCCCCTGGGCCGCCTTGAGGCCGCTCAGGTCAACCGACCCCCTGCCCTTCAGATCAATTCGGGAAAGCAGGCGTCCCTGCGCGTCATAAACAAGCGCATACTCGGCTCTTCCTACAAGTAAACTGTTGAGCCGGAATTGAGAACCGGCGGTCTTGAAAACCCTGCTCACGCAATTCGCGCCGCTCCCCGGCACCGCTTCGTATCCCGGCCACATGATCCGGCTCGGCGGATTGGAACTGGTGACGATGACCGACGGGGCGCTCGTTGACGACTGGATCTTCGCGTATACGATGTGCTTGACGGAATCGTATGCCCATCCGGTCGAAACGCCGGCGCCGAGCAGATCGCCGTAATTCGCGATCGACATGAGAGCCGCGCCGTTGTCCGTCACGCTGAGCGGTTTTTTCGAGTGAAGATTGATTTTCGCGATGACCGTGCGGCTTGCCGGCTTGCCGGTATACGTGCCCGTCATCGCGCCGATGGTCAGCGTTACGTAGTCGTTTGCATCCCGCGCGCACGTTATCGGCGTCAGGCCGTGGCTCCCGGATTGATATGCAAGGGTCGTCCCGTCATCCTCATACAGCGTGAAACTCGATTTGCCGGTGTCCTGTGAATAACTTTTCGGGTACACGTCAAGCGTCATGGTATCGAGCGGCCGTGCGGGATCGATCCAGTAGAGCTGCGGTCCCATCGGAATGATAGCGCCTTTCCTCACGAAAAGAGGTATGTACATATAGTTGTTCTTTGTCGCGTCCACCTGTATCGTCTGGTTCCCGGCATACTCCGTCTGCGTCCAGTAATCGATCCACCGGTCGCCATTACCCCGGGGAAGGTAGACGTTCATCGCGGTCATTCTCGATTGGTACGCAGGGGCGACCAGAAACCAATCGCCGAACATATACTGGTACTTGAGCGTATTGTTCTCCCCGGGATAGGCGATGGCCATGCTGCGGGTAAGCGGCATCGCGTTTTCCCATGTCTGCCAGCAATAGG
>CAISVC010000145.1 GCA_903888815.1 uncultured Fibrobacterota bacterium | reverse complement strand
TTCAATGTATTCGCCGTTTTCCCCCCTGAGGAGCTCGGTTACCTTTCCCTGCGCCTTTTTCAGGTGCGAGTCGCAGGTGCGTATGAGGCCGATACCCTGCTCGAAAAGCTGTAAGGATTTATCGAGCGTCAGATCATCGCTTTCGAGCTGCTCAATGGTTTTTTCGAGCCTCGTTAGAGCCTCTTCGAAGGAAAGTGAATCGCCGCCGCAGGTCTTCTTTGACCGCTGTTTTTCGGGCATAGTCTCTCTCTCATTTCCAATAGTAAAACTAAATCAAGTTATTTGACGGAGTCAAAAGGTCAGTTATTATTTAATGCTATAGGGGCATTGGCCCTCACACGAAATGGAAAGGCATTTTTTTAAAAGCAGGGGTCACCGAGGTTGTCGAGCGAACATAACCCCCGCCCGACTTGGTTGCCGAAACCTGCTTCAGGCAGGTAAGGCGGAGGGCGCCTGCCATAGCAGGCAGGAAGCGAGGCAATCTTCGGTGACTCCTGCTAATGAGATCGATCTACAGGGGAGGGCGAAACTGTCTCTACCTTCGCCGTTGCCGACCCCTTATGGAACCGCATGGAAACATCCTGGCCCGGGGCCAGTTCTTCGCTTGACCGCACCGGTTTGCCGTCTCCGGCGCTGACCACGCTGTACCCCCGCGACAGCACGGCGAGCGGACTGAACGCATGCAGCCGCGAAGCGGCCGTGGAAAAACGGAGCACCGCGGTTTTAACCGACTCGCTGACGCGCCGGCTCAGCGCAGCGGCCTGATCGTCGAGTTCCTGCTGCCGTTCAAGGAATAGCTGCAGCGCCATCTTCAGGCTGCGGCTTGAAACGCACGAATCGAAACGCTCATTTACCGCCGCAAAATAACGCTGCGCGGCGCCTGAAAAGCGCGAAACGCAGGAGTCGAAATACCTGCGGCTCTCGGCGCGGTCGGGCGCGGCTATTTCCGCGGCTGCGGACGGGGTCGCAGCACGCACGTCGGCAGTGAAATCCGCGATGGTGAAGTCGGTTTCGTGGCCTACCGCGGAAATTATCGCGGTTTCGCACTCGTACATCGCGCGCGCCACGATCTCCTCGTTCCATGCCCACAGATCCTCTGCCGACCCGCCGCCGCGTCCTGCAATGATGCAGTCGGCCCTGCCCCAGGCGTCGAGCCAGCGTATGGCGGCCGCGATTTTCTGCGCCGCACCTTCTCCCTGCACCGGCACATCGACAAGCACAATGTCGGTCTGCGGCGCGCGCGAGGCGACCACGCGCACGATATCCCGTATCGCCGCGCCCTGCTTGGAAGTGACCACGCCGAGCCGTTGTATTGACGGCGGAAGCGGTCTTTTATGCGCAGGATCGAAAAGACCTTCCTGCTCGAGCCTTTTCTTGAGCTGCTCAAAGGCGAGCGACAGGGCGCCTTTGCCGCGCGGCTCCATGCGGTGAATGTCGAGCTGATAGTAACCGGCCTTGCGGTACACCCGTATCGAGGCGATTGCACTGACGGACAAACCGTCCTCGGGCTCGAATGCGAGTTTTTCGGCGACGTTCCGCCACAGTACGGCGGGAATCTGGCTCTCAGCGTCCTTGAGCCGGAAATAGCAGTGGCCGTTGCTTGACACACGCCAGTTTGAGACTTCGCCCTCGACCCATACGAGCGGATTGGCCGATTCGAGAATGAGCGCAATCCCGTCGTTGATCTCGCTTACCGTATAAGGCCGCTCGGCCTGCGAAGGCGGACGGAATTCGAAAATCGGCCCGGTCATGAGAACGAGATCCGTTCAAAGATGCGCGAAATTGCATGCGCTTTTCCGCTTGCATCGTCAACGTCGACGATCACGGCGTTCAGCATGGCGCCTTGTGAGGAGGGCTCGAACCGCGTGTGAGTCTGCAGGAGAAAATGACGGATGACCGGCTCTGCGTTCATGCCGATGATTGATTCTTCAGGCCCGGTCATGCCGGCATCGGAGATGAACGCGGTGCCGCCCCTGAGAATGCGCTCGTCGGCCGTCTGTACGTGGGTATGGGTGCCGATTACGGCGCTTGCCAGGCCGTCAATATAGGCGGCAAAGGCCAGTTTCTCGCTTGTGGTTTCTGCGTGAAAGTCTACGATAATGATCCTGGTCTTTTCGCGCAGCTCCTCGATCGCGAGCTTCCCGGTGCGGAACGGGCAGTCGAGCTGTTCATTGTGGAACGTGCGGCCCTGCAGATTGACGACGCCTATGCTCATGCCGTTTTCAAGCGTGATGAACGTGGATCCGTGGCCGATGTTGCCCGGAGGGTAGTTGAGCGGCCGCAGGACATGCGGCTCGTCCATGAACGACACGTCGTTATCCGGAATAGTGAAGGAGTGATTTCCGCCGGTGATGACCTGCACGCCGTACTTGCGGATTTTCTTGGCCAGATTGCCGGTAAGGCCGCGGCCGCCCGCAGCGTTTTCACCGTTTGCGATGCAGCAATCGATTTCCTGTTCTTTGACAAGCGGCGACAGCCTTTCCGCAAGCACCCGCCGGCCGATGTCGGCGAAAATGTCGCCGATGAAAAGGATTTTCATAAATTATTCAACCGGCCTCCTGCTTGGAATGATACGGCAGGAGTCACCGAGGTTGTCGAGCGAACATAACCCCCGCCCGACTTGGTTGCCGAAACCTGCTTCAGGCAGGTAAGGCGGAGGGCGCCTGCCATAGCAGGCAGGAAGCGAGGCAATCTTCGGTGACTCCTGAACGTAAAACTTTACTTCGCGAATTCCGTGAACCGGAGTTCACGGATGATAGTCACTTTTATCTGTCCCGGATACTCCATCTCATCCTGAATCTTCTTGGAAATCTGTCCGGCAAGTTCCTGCGCCTGCGCATCGTTCACGGCTTCCGGCTCCACCATGACCCTTATTTCACGGCCCGCCTGAATGACGTACGCCTTGCTGACCCCGCGGAACGAGTCGGCGATATCCTCCAGGTTGGTCAGGCGGTTGACATAATTGCTGAGCGTTTCGCGCCGTACGCCCGGACGCGTGCTCGAAATCGTGTCCGCGGCCTGGATAAGCACGGGATAGACCGAAATCGGCGGAACGTCTTCGTGGTGCGCGGCAATGGCATTGCAGATGATCTGGTTCTCGCCGTTTTTAGCCGCGAGTTCGGCGCCGAGCTGCGAATGGGTTCCTTCGGTTTCGCGGTCAATCGCTTTCCCGATATCGTGGAGCAGGCCTGCCCGGACCGCGATTTTCGGGTCCAGTCCGAGTTCCGACGCCATGAGCCCGGCCAGCATCGCCACTTCCTTGCTGTGCTGCAGCACGTTCTGGCCGTAGGAGGTGCGGTACTTCAGACGGCCGAGCATTTCAACCAGGTTCGGTTTAAGACCGTGGACATCAAGCTCGAAAATGACCGCCTCGGCCACCTCTTTGATGCTTTTTTCAAGCTCTTTTTCGCTTTTCTTGATAAGCTCCTCGATGCGGCCCGGATGGATACGGCCGTCGCTTATCAGCTTTTCAAGCGCCAGGCGGGCCACTTCCCTGCGGATCGGATCGAAACCTGAGATAATCACCGCTTCCGGCGTGTCATCGACAATGACATCAACGCCGGCCGCTTCTTCAAACGAGCGGATATTCCTTCCTTCGCGTCCGATAATGCGGCCTTTCATCTCGTCGCTCGGCAGATGCACCACCGAGACCGTTGACTCAATGGTGGTTTCAGCGGCGCTGCGCTGGATGGCCTGAACAACGATTTCCTTTGCTTCGCGGTCCGCTTCGTTCCTGGCCTGGTCCTTTATTTCCTTGATCATCTGCGCCGCTTCATAGCGGACCTGGCTTTCCAGGTTTTCCATGAGCAGTTTTTTCGCCTCTTCCTGGGTCATGCGCGACATTTTCTCGAGGTTTTCATTTGCCTGCGCAATGAGCCGGGAAAGTTCCGTGTCTTTCGTCCGCAGCGTTTTTTCCTTTGAATTGAGAAAATTTTCACGGGCAGAAAATTCAGTTTCGCGTTTGGTGATTGTTTCCTCGCGTTTCTTAACGTCGACTTCCACCTCTTTCAAACGCGCCTGTTCCTGCCGGATCGTTTCCCTGGTTTTTACCGCCTCTTTCTCGAAATCAGATTTTGCCTTGAACCACTCGTCTTTCGCTTCGAGAATAGCGGTCTTTTTCTGGAGCTCGGCCTCTTTTTTCGCCTCCTTGAGTATGAGCTCGGCCTCCTGCTGGATTTCGCGGTGTTTTTCCTCCTTGTATTTCCTGTCCGTGAGCGTTTGCCAGAAAAACCCGGCGGCGAAACCGAGAATAAGGCTTACTATCGCCATCAAACCGATAAACAGTCCGGTAATGTTTGAAACATTTACCATGTCCGTCATATATGACCTCCTTACCTGCTGTAAGCATCGGTGAATGTATGATACAATGGCAGGCGGAAATACGCCGCCACGATGTTCAGGCTGAAAAATTATTTATTAACGGACGGTGAAGCGGGCCGGGAGTCAAGAACTCGCACGCAGGGGAAAGCGGGTCGTTGGAGAGTGGAGAAGGCGCTCCTGTCAGTCCTTCTGCAAGGCGGCGTCGATTTTTTTCGTGATTTGCGCCACGCGATTGCTTATTTCACTGATCTCTTGAGCACCATTTTCCTGTTTGTCTTTCAATTCAAAAAGCTCTCCTGCTATATTCAGCGCGGAAAGGACGGCTATCTTTACGTTGTCGCGCGAGGCGATATTTTCATGGATCTCCGCCATCTTCGAATTTACGTATCGAGCGACCTTTCTGGTCGTTTCAACATCAACATCAGCCTTGATGGAGTATTCCGAGCCGAAAATAACAACACGCGTACTCTGTGCGCTTTCCATTGACGAGCTCATGGATAAGCTCCCTGCCGCCGGCTTTCCGGCGGCCCATTGCTGCTACACCGCTTCTATTTTCGCAATCAAACCCTGAATTCGTTCCGCCGCGGTTCTGAGCTTTTCATGCTGCTCTCCGGCCTTGGCCTTGAGCGCAGTGATTTCGTTTTTCAGAGCGCGGTTTTCCTTTTCAATTTCAGAAACACTGCCGGATTTTTTCCCGAGTTCTCCTTTAAGCGCCGCATTCTCCTCGCGGAGCCGTTCGAGAGTGTTAATAAGTATATCAACTTTTTTTTCGAGTTCGGTTAAAAACTCTATTGACAAAAGGTATCTCCTTTTCTAT
>CAISVC010000144.1 GCA_903888815.1 uncultured Fibrobacterota bacterium | reverse complement strand
TATCCTCTTTTAATACAAGATGGCGGTATAATGCGTAGACGCTCTTATATCCCTGTGCTTCAGGATTCTGACTGATGATAAAGTCAATCGTGCCATTTTTCAAAAAATACCTGTTGGCTTCGATAAGGTCATAACCGATAAACCGTATTTTACCCTGCATTTCTTTCTGCCGGATAAATTCTGCAAAGGCGGCGGCTTTTCCACCGGGCACGAAAAGCCCTTTCAGTTCAGGATGCTGAGCCAGCAGCAACTCCGGGAGACGTCCGGCCTCAGCGTCATCGTTTTTCAAATCCCAGTCATACAGGAAAAGTTTATACTTCGGGTCGTTGCCGATCGCTGAAGTGAATCCCCTTACGCGTTCGTTGATGTGGTAATCGGCAGGAGTTCTGCCGATACACGCTATTGTCCCCCCGTTCGGAACAAGCAGGCGCATAAGTTTGGCGGATACGATACCGCTTTGGAACGCATCCTGTCCGATGTAGGAGAGACAGTCCGGATCCGGCTTTTTTGAAATAAAAAATACATAAGGAATTGAAATGCCAATTTCCGCAAGTTTTTTTTTAACAACGTCGTAAAAAACAGGGGCTATAACGAGACCATCGACCTTTTTATGCCGGAGATCAGTTTCGAGATCCGCAAGAGAAATTCCGGGGTCACCCTCATAGGAAAAATATTTAACTTTAACATTCTGGCGTTCAAGCTCTTTTTGCGCCTTGTTGATGCCGCTCATTGCCAAGTCCCAGAATGTAATATCGACTTTCCCGGGTATAACCACACCGAATATAAAAGTTTTTTTCAGCTTTAAATTGCGCGCAAAGGCATTCGGTGTGTAATTAAGCTCTTTTATCAGCTTTCTGATTTTTTCTTCTTTATCTTTTGCTACGCGTCCCCTGTTATGAAGAACACGGTCAACCGTCGCAATAGCGACATGAGCTTTTTCAGCAATTTCTTTAATTGTTGTCATTGGGCTAAAATAGTATATGATTTTCCATTTTTTTATGCATTTTTTTAAAAAAAGTATTATATTAACATAAGAGTGGTAAAAAGGTTAAAGAAAGTGTATTTGTTCTATAAGGGTGGGTACGTTACCACATGGGTAAAGAAGTAGAGGGTGGGGGATGGGTAAACACATTACTTTACAGAATTAACAAACTATTTTCCGTTAATATTTCTATTTATACGCTCAATTAACAAGCAAATGAACTTTTTGATTATATAACTTTTAATGGGAGGAAGGGTATGAAGAAGCTTTTGTCAGTTGCGATGTTGGCGGTTTTTCTGACAGCGCTGTCTGGCGAAATATGGCAGACAGCGGCAGGCCCTCAGATTTTGACACCTTTTCCGTTGAGTTCAATCAGGCTCACGAGCGGCAGCCCGTGGTATATCGCATGCAATCAGAAGATAGTACCCTGGCTTGTCGCACTTCCCGCTGATAACGTGCTGTATATATGGAGGCAGCAATATGGTTTTGCTTCCAATCCTGGTTCGCCCCTCGGTTGCTGGGAAGCACCGGGTAACGACCTTCGCGGACACATGACTGGTCATATTTTAAGTTCCTTAGGCATGGCTTATGCCGTTTCCGGTAATGCCACACTATTAAGCAAATTAAATTACATCGTCAGATGTCTGGATACCTGCCAGAGCCGTGCGGTAGCCAGGGGAATGTCTGCCGGATGCCTGAGCGCGTACGGAGAAGCCATGTTCACCTCACTGGAGAACAACGGCTGCTATGGATGCAACCCCAACGTGTGGGCGCCATGGTACACTCAGCATAAGGTATTGGCCGGACTTATAAAGTGTTACCTGGATGCAGGTGATACTGTCGCACTGCGCGTTGCCAAGAATATGGGTATCTGGGCATATAACCGCCTGAGCAAATTGACGTCAGCCAATCTCCAGAGTATGTGGAGCAGGTACATCGCCGGAGAATACGGCGGATATAATGAGTCTGCCGCGGAACTCTATATGATTACCGGTGATGTCACCTATCGTAATCTTGCCAGACTTTTCAACGATAGTACTGGAACAAGCGCTTCGCTTACCAACCTTATCTCTAATTCGGATCGTTTGGCCAACACGCATGCGAATATGTATATGCCGAGAATTGCCGGTTATTTGCGGGATTATGATGCGGACAATTCAGCCGCAAATTATTATAATGCGGCCGCTAATTTCTTTACCATGCTTGACCTTCATCACCTCTTCCGTAACGGCGGGTGCAGCGGAGGCAATACTGCGAATGAGGAAGAGTTCATGCCTCTGGATGGAGAATCGAGTGCATATACCCAAGGGACGACAAGCGAATCCTGTCCGTCTAATAACGCGCTGAAGCTGGCAAAATACCTGTACTATCATGATCCTCAATCAAAATATTATGACCATGCCGACCGTCAGGCTTTTAACCGCCTTCTCTATAACTACAATGTGATCAGCGCTCCTACAAACAATACGAGCTGGTCAACCTATTTCCACGGCGTGGCAAACAATATGGGCGCCGGCGTTGATGGCCAGCCCATTAATGGAAGCGGCTTCACCTGCTGCGGCGGAACATGTCTTGAGGCACCCATGCGTTTCGCCGAAGGGATATATGCTTACAGGGTTGATACGCTTTTTATAAATACGTTTATACCCTCAACCCTTACCTGGGCGGCGAAGAACGTGACGGTGACAATGGCGACCGCGTTTCCTGAATGGGATACGATCAATATAACCATAGCTGTCAACTCCGGCACCGCCAATATGCCGGTAAAAATCCGGGCTCCGTGGTGGAAGAAAAAGTATTGGAGGATATGGATCGGCGGCACAGAGGTAAATGCTACGAATACGGGGAGAGCTAACCCGTGGGAAATTACACCGGGCTCTAATTTTACCCTTCCCCGGACCTCATGGACAGGAACTACCACGGTTAAACTTAGTGCGCCGCAAACACCAAGGTTTGAAGTGGCGAGGGGCAGCACGACCATTGGATCAATCATGCTCGGTCCCATGGTCATGACAAGATCCGGAACAGGGGCGATTAACGCGGCGGGTACATACACAAGGACAGCCAACTCTTCAACAATTTCAATGGGAGGGGTTACGCTTACCCCGTGGTATAAGGTTACCGCAGCCTACACGACTTACGTAACCGTCTCTAATTTCCCGGACACTACAATTACGTGGGAACCGTTGATTCCAATTGGCGTAACAAGTTATAGCTCTTTAGCAATCCCGGTTATGGCGGCGCCGACGCTGAAAATAGTGCAGTCACAGATCCGTGTCTCCTTTGTTTCTCCGATGGCAAGAGGCCAGACGCTGCGCGTGCAGCTTTTCAATGCGCGAGGCGCCATGGTTGCTGACCTCAGCGGAACGATGGACAAGGGAACCCGTTCGATGACCATCTCGCAGCCTAAAGCAGCGCTGCCGGCAGGAGTTTATCTCGCCAATGTGACGGTGGGCGGTCAGAATTACCGGACTTCGCTGGTATATGACAGGTAAGCGGTTTCTGCAGGAAGGGTTTTGATTTGTGCCACGGCATCAAGCCGTGGCACTTTTTATTTACAAATAATTAGAGACTTCTATATATTGTCCTAAGGCTTCTGCGCAAATGTGGTTTATTTACGCATAAGCGGTTATGTATTTTTTAACCCTGTTTCGCGAGACGATTCATGATAGAGAAATAGAGAGCAATGAATATGAGGAATAAAAATTCGGTTCGCGGTGATGTCCCGCCACGCCGCATTCAGGAAGTGGCGAAAGAATTAGGGCTCGATCCTGATAAAATCCTTCCTAACGGCCATTACATCGCGAAGGTGCCTCTGCATGAGCTTGAATCCCGCAGAGAAAAGCACCAGGGTAATCTGATCCTGGTAACGGCCATGTCGCCGACGCCGCAGGGCGAAGGGAAAACCACCACGACCATAGGTCTAGCCGACGCGTTCAGGCTGCTTGGAAAACGTTCCTCCATCTGTTTGCGCGAGCCGTCACTCGGCCCTTATTTCGGCATTAAAGGCAGCGGCACAGGGGCAGGACGATCAAAGGTCTGTCCTTCAGAGGCTATAAACCTGCACTTTGTCGGCGACATGTACTCGGTTGAAAAAGCCAACAATCTTCTTGCCGCCATGCTCGACAACCATCTGCAGCACGGCAATGAACTTCAGATCGACCCGCGCCGCATCGTGCTCAGGCGGGTCATTGATCTTAACGACCGCGCCCTCCGTGAAATTTTCATTGGTCTTGGCGGTGTCAAACACGGCATTCCGCGTAAAGACGGTTTCTATATTACACCGGCAAGCGAAGTAATGGCGATTCTCTGTCTGGCCGCCGATTTTCATGACCTGGGCCGACGGCTGAGCGATATGGTGATTGCCTTTACCTACAAAGGCGAGCCCGTGAGTCCGCGCGATATCAAGGCGGTTGGCGCCATGCAGGTGCTGCTGCGGGACGCGATAAATCCGAACATCGTACAGTCGCTTGAGGGAACACCTGCGTTCGTGCACGGCGGTCCGTTTGCCAATATCGCGCAGGGAACCAACAGCGTCATTGCAACGCGCACTGCACTCAGACTGACCGATTATGTGGTAACCGAAGCGGGCTTCGGCACCGATCTTGGCGCCGAGAAATTCTTTCATATCATATGCCGAACGGCAGGGCTCAACCCGCGGGCGGCGGTGATTGTCGCGACTGCCAGAGCTGTAGCGCACCACGGCGGGTATTCAGAGCAGGGCGGTCTGGGCAACCTGGCAAAACACATTGAAAATATCAGACTTTTCGGGATCGAGCCGGTCGTGGCGATCAACCGGTTCGGCGATGACCTGCAGAAGGATCTGAACGCCATCGTGAAATTCTGCGAGAAAAAAGGCGCAGAAGCTGTTATCGCTGAAAATTATCACAAGGGTGGTGCCGGCGCAGTAACTCTGGCGCAAGCGGTGATGCGTTCAATCAGCCGCAACGGAAAAAGGAAAATCGGATTTCTCTATGATCTCAAGGAGCCGGTCGAGAGAAAAGTTGAAATCATAGCAAAAAAAATTTACGGAGCTGACGGCGTTGATTTCGATGCGCCTGCGCGGAGCGACCTCGCCACTATTGAAAAACACGGCTACGACAGCTTGCCGGTCTGTATTGCCAAAACCCCGCTTTCATTGTCCGATAATCCGAAACTTTTGGGACGGCCCGCCGGTTTCCATATCACGGTAAACGAATTCCGCATCTCGGCCGGTGCCGGGTTTATTGTGGCTGTCTGCGGCAACATCGTTACCATGCCCGGACTGCCCAAAGTGCCTGCGGCGGCAAAGATAAGAGTTCTCTCCGACGGGCGGGCGGTGGGATTGACGTGACTTTAATTGTGCAGAGCGGTATCGTCGTTCACGCCGAAGCGGAAGAAGGATAATGGCTGACTGGTTCGTCTATATGATCCGGACAGGCATAGCAGCCTTTATACCGGAATTACTACCGATGTGAGACGCAGGATCGCGGAGCACCGGGGAAAAGGCAACAAAGGTGCCAAATATCTCCGGGGCAAGCTACCGTTAAGACTGGTTTATAAGAAAAAAGCCGGGACGAGAAGCGAGGCGCTGAAAATGGAATACCGGGTGAAGAGGATGAAGAAAAAAGAAAAAGAGGAAATGATAAAAAAAGAACTGATAAGAAAAGTAATGAAGCGATTTATCAGGTGAGGTGTTGTTTTTTTTACATGGACAACGTGTGCCAAACGTGAGCCGTAGCCGCCTACAATTTCGGCGAATGCTGAAAGACATGAGCCGATTGACATGCGGCCATGGCTTCACTTTGGCTGTTGGTGGATTTGCTGCCCGTTTGTATGCTGTGGCGCATATCCTTAAATATCTTTATTTGCTGATTCTGTTTCG
>CAISVC010000143.1 GCA_903888815.1 uncultured Fibrobacterota bacterium | reverse complement strand
GGATCAAAATTGCCGCCCAGCGACTTCAACCGCGGCGCGAATTGCGTCCAGTTGCCGCCCCGGTCATTTGCACCCGTGATGAAATAATTATACGGCCATGCCGTGGTACTGCCATACGTTGCTATATGGTGGGTGTTTTCACTGCTGCCTGAATTGTACATATTCCTCGGGTACCACTCAGAGCCGAATGCCGGCACGCTGTAGACTCCCCAGTGAAACCAGAGACCGAATTTTGCGTCTTTGAACCATTCCGGGGCCGGAGGATGCTGATCCACCGATGCCCAGGTGGTATCATACACGTTGGCCGCATCAATCCGGACCGGCGACGACAGCGCTATTCCCATCAGCAACCCTGCAAAAAGCGAAATCCGCAGATAGTTCATAAGTCCTCCCTCTTTATTTATATGCCAATAACCGACCCGCAATGTTTTATTGCGTTTTTACCCGAATAATATAAATACCTTCGGCGGCTATGCCGAAATCTTTGCGTAAGTCAATAGCCGATTTTTTAACGAATCCCTGCTTTAAAAGGTGGCCGCCAAGGTCGTAGACGGCAATCGATTTCTCATTTCCCGAAAAACTTTTATCAAGAGTGACTTTTCCCATTACCCTATGGATACTTGTGCCTGAGGGGTGGAAGGTGCGTGTTACCATTTCCTGTTTGATGCCGGCCGGCGGCAGGGTATCGACGTTGACTTTGACTTCTGCAAGGCTCAGATAATTGGTACCGGTGAGCTGGATCCTTACATACTGCCCGTTTATTCCACCAACGTCAATTTGCGTGACCGGATTCGGATAAGTCGTCTGGTGGTTGGACCATACGACATTCTGGCTCCTGTCCAGAATGGTAACGGTAAAATCGCTGAGTCTGTCCATGTAGCCATCGGTCCGGTTATAAATTTCAATGCTGCTTATAGTAAAAGCACTCCCCAGATTAACCATCCACCAAGCGCCGGCCTGGCTGTTGGTATGGGTAACGGAATTATCGTTGAAAACGCCGTCGATGTTGCCGTCTACGGCACGATCGGCAGTGCCGCCATAACCGGTTGAACTCTGTGTCGCGGTCTTGCCCAGGGCGACATTTTTGTAATGAAACAACGGCTTCGAGTAATCCAGCACCATTTTAATGATCGTAAAAATCGAATCGATGTTTTGCGCCGGCAATGAAATCGAAATGCTTCCTGAACGCTGAACTATCGTCGGGGTGCCGCCGGTCAGACAGGTGCTTGATACGATCGTGGCATTGACCGGCGGGATCGTGACCGTGCCGCTCCAGGGTGCCAGATGCACATACATGGTATCACCTTTATGCGTGGTTCCGCCCCACGAGCCGCCGACAATCGGACCGCCGACCGTCCCATAGATACTTTCGCCATATTTTTGCATCCACGCGCCGATCTGCTGTAAACGTGAAACCATAGGAGGATCGATGATACCATCAGGCCTCGGCCCCACATTGAGCAGACAGTTGCCGCCGCCGTCAGCGCATCCGACAACCATGCCGATGAGCTGTTTGAGGGGTTTTACGCCGCCGTCAGGGTTCCACGCCCACTGGTTGGCTCCATCGATCGTCATGCACGATTCCCATGGAGTGAGGGTGTCGAATGACCCGAAGACCTGCTCCGGGGTTTTGAAATCCCACCCGACGGTACTATTATCGCCACGATTATCCACCAGCACCCACGGTTGTTTCTGCCGCATGCGGTTCAACAGTGTCGTCGGATCAGCACCGATTGCGGCGAGGTCCCACCACACGACCTCTATCCGGCCGTAGTTGCTCAATAATTCGTCAACGACCTGGTTCGTATAATAGGTCAGATATGCAGCACTGCCGTTATTGCCGACATACCAGTCTGTCGGAGAGTAGTAAACGCCGAATCCCAGACCCGCTTTATGGCACGAATCGGCCAATTCTTTCGTGACATCGCGGCGGAACGGACATTGCGGCGAAGTGATTTTATAATTCGTAAGCGCGGAATTGAACTCACAGAAGCCGTCATGGTGCTTGGTG
>CAISVC010000142.1 GCA_903888815.1 uncultured Fibrobacterota bacterium | reverse complement strand
TGGACTGCGTATACTTCAGCGCGATCTGCGCCAGAATAAGGTCTCGCTGCGCTTCAGCCGGCAGATCCTTTTCTTCGGTAACGATGTTTTTCAGCGTATCCGCCGTTATTTTTACGCTGTTTCGCGTCTGCTCAAAGGTGACGCCGAACACCTCACGCTTTTCGGTTTCAGGCGCCGCATACTTCGGGTCGATCTCCACGACGCCGTAGGCCCCTTTTTTCTTTCGGCGCAGGATTTCAAGAGCGCCGGGTTCGAAGCCCGGCGCAATAACGCCGTCAGAGACTTCGCGCTTCAGGAGCTGCGCTGTGGCGACATCGCAGGCATCGGAGAGCGCCGCCCAGTCGCCGAAGCTTGACAGGCGGTCTGCGCCGCGGGCGCGCGCATACGCGGTGGCGAGCGGTGAGAGCTCCATGTCGTCCACGAAATAAACCCGTTTCAGCTCGCGGGTGAGCGGCACCGCGATTGCGGCGCCCGCCGGGCTCACATGTTTAAATGATGCCGCCGCCGGCAGCTCAAGCGCGTCCCGGAGTTCGCGGACAAGCTGCCATGAGTTAAGCGCATCGAGCAGGTTGATGTATCCGGGAGATCCGTTCAACACCTTGAGGGGCAGCTTCCCGCGATTCAGATAGACCCGGGCGGGTAACTGGTGCGGGTTGCATCCGTAACGGAGTTTTATCTCTTGGTCGTTCAAAGTGGCTCCTTTACATAATAATAATTTATAATTTTTCTTTTGCTGAAGGCTCTACAAAGAATAATATCTTTTCATTTGCTAAAGACATTCGACGGGGTGGCGGGTGGGCACCGACCGTGCCTGCCTGCGCCGAGGCTTCGGCAGGCAGGCACCCCATACCAAAACTGGTGCCTTTAGCCAATGAAAACATTTTTATAATACCACCCGCTACCCCGCATAAAGCCTTTAGCTCAAATAATAATATTTCTTTTTTCATTTAAATTTCCCCAGCCCTTTAAAATCGAGCGTGGCGAAATAATCGTCCGTTGTCTCGGCCCGCCTGATCTGCACCACCTCGTCGTTTTCACGCAGAAGCAGTTCTGCGGACCTGAGCTTGCCGTTGTAGTTGAATCCCATGGCATGGCCGTGCGCACCGGTATCATGGATGACCAGGATATCGCCGATGGTGATTTCAGGGAGTTTCCGGTCGACCGCAAATTTATCGTTGTTTTCGCATAATGATCCGGTGACGTCATACGTGCGGTCGCATGCCGCGTTCTCTTTCCCGAGCACCGTGATGTGGTGGTAGGCACCATAGACGGCGGGCCGCATCAGGTCGGTCATGCAGGCGTCAAGGCCAACGTATTGTTTGTAAATATTTTTCAGGTGCAGCACGCTTGTAACAAGATGCCCGTACGGGCCGGTCATGAAACGGCCGCATTCCAGAAAAATACGGAGTGGAGGGAGGCCGCCGCCGGGTATCATGCTTTCGTAGGCTTCCCGGATGCCGTTTGAAACAGCGTTGATGTCCACCGCTTTCTGGCCGGGATGGTACGGGATGCCGATGCCGCCGCCGATGTTGACAAAATCAAAAGTAATGCCGGTGCCGCGGGAGATATCGGCCACCAGGCCGA
>CAISVC010000141.1 GCA_903888815.1 uncultured Fibrobacterota bacterium | reverse complement strand
GGGGATGTGTTCGTGGCCATCGTGACTGAAAAAGATGACGGCCACCGATATGTGGGCGCCGCGTTCAAAGCTGGTGCGGCCGCCGCCATCGTTTCCAAGAAAGCCGTTATACATTATCCGGTGAATGACCGGAAAAAGATCATTGCCGTTGCGGATCCTCTATCGTCAGTACAGCGTATCGCAGCGCGGTACCGCCGGGAACTCGGTCTTCTGCTCATCGGCATTACCGGGTCAAGCGGGAAAACCACCACACGCAGTTTTATCTCCGCAGTACTCAGGACCGCGTTCCCGGTGGGTGAAACCTATACCAACTGGAACAATCATATCGGTGTTCCTCTCAGCCTGCTGCGCTTTACAGGAAAAGAGCTGGCCGGCGTGATTGAAATGGGAGCGAACCACAGGGGTGAAATCAGCACGCTGTCGAAGGTTGCGCAGCCTGATATTGCGCTTATCACCAACATCGGCTACGCGCATGTCGGTCTGTTCGGCTCGCTTGCCGATACGACCCGCGCAAAATTCGAAATTGCCGACGGGCTCAACAGGAAGAACGGATTTCTGCTCCTCAACGGCGATGACGGGCGGCTTGTTTCGTATGCGCAGCGGCTCGGCATCAGGACCGTTTATTTCGGCGTTTCACCGCGTTGCCAGGTCCGGCCCGGAAAAGTACGGTTCGACCCGAAGCGCGGCCTTGATCTGAGCGTCGACGGCTATGCATTCCATCTGTCAATGTCCGGGCGCCATTTCCTGTACAGTGCGCTGCCCGCGATATTCCTGGGCCGCAGCTGCGGCGTTCCTGATGCCGAAATCGCGAGAGCGCTTGCGGCGCAGAAACCCTGCAGCATGCGCGGCACGATAGAAAAAAAGAAGGGAGCCACCTTTATCGTCGATTGTTATAACGCAAATCCGTCGTCCATGCAGACCGCGCTTGCAACGCTTGTCGCAATGGCAGATCCTGACCGCCGTGTTGCGATCGTCGGCGACATGCTGGAGCTTGGAAAGTATTCGAAAAAACTGCACAACGACCTTGGCAGAATGCTCGTGGATTGCAGAGTGCATAAGGTGCTCGCAATCGGGCAGTTTGCCGGGGCAGTGGCCGATGGCGCCGTGAAGGCGGGGATGGGCCGGAAACGGATATATACCACAGCAAAGTCAGAAGAGGCGGTTCTGGTGGCAAAGGAAATCGTTAAACCGGGCGAAGTGGTACTGCTGAAAGGATCACGCGGCATGCATCTGGAGACGGTGTTTGAAAAATTTTAGGATAAAAAATGAGTGCTTTGACTGATAAAAAAACAGCGTTTGACCTGCGGACGACCTTTCCGAGCCGCGTGTCCATTATCGGCGCTGCGCGAAGCGGGATTGCCGCTGCCGAATATTTCATTAAAAAGGGCGTCCCGCTGTTTATCAGCGATTCATGTCCCGCCGAAAAACTTGAGAAGATTCTTTCTGATAAAAAACTTGAAAAGGTTCCCCACGAATCCGGCGGTCATACGGGGCAGGCACTGGAAAGCGGCCTTGTCGTGCTGTCGCCAGGCGTGCCTTCCGATCTTCCGATCGTGCTTGAGGCGAAAAAACGGAATATTCCGGTCTGGTCGGAAATGGAGCTCGGGTTCCGCGCAAGCGATGCGACTTTTCTGGCAGTCACCGGCTCCACCGGCAAGAGCACGACCGTTTCGTTTCTCGGCGAGGCGCTCAAGGCCGGCGGCAGAGAATCGGTGGTTGCCGGAAATATCGGCATCCCGGTCATAAGCGTCGTGGCGGGCATATCGAAAAACGGCTGGGTTGCCGCAGAAGTGTCGAGTTTTCAGCTTGAAAACATTGAGTGTTTCAGGCCCAAAGGCGCGGCGGTCCTGAATTTAATGAAAAACCACCTTGATCGCTACAGAAGCGAAGAGGACTATTACGGCGCGAAAAAGGAAATCGCCCGTCATTTTACAAACGACAACTATCTTGTACTTAATCTTCACGATGACAAACTCGTCGCATGGGCGGACATGATGAAAAAACGGGCCAGCGTGATTTTCTTCGGGAGCCAGCCGGGCGCGGGTGAAAGCTTCTGGTACGATGAAAGTGCGGGGAAGATACGGTACCGGTTCGGCGGCAAGCAGGGAACAATCCTTGACGTGAGCGACATGAAGATCGGCGGCCGCCACAACTTCGAAAACGCCGCCGCCGCTGCTGCACTGGCCAAGCTGGCGGATATTGACGACGCCGCTATCGGCAGCGGCATTGCGCGGTTCGGCGGCCTGCCGCACCGGCTGGAATTCGCCGGCGAGGTGCGCGGCGTACGCTTCTATAACGATTCCAAATCGACGACCGCCGAGTCGATCCTTGTTGCGGTGTCGGCGTTTGCGGCAAAAGTCCATCTCATTGCCGGAGGCAGGGACAAAGGGTGCGATTTCTCGGTCGTGCTGCCCGCACTCCGGAAACACGCGGCCGGGATATTTCTTATCGGTGAAGCGGCAGGCCGCATGCAGGCCGAGTGGGAGGGCGCTGTCCCGCTCCGCCGCAGCGCAACGCTCGAAGAAGCGGTCGCCGCGGCAGCGCGCAGCGCCCGCAGGGGCGAAGTGGTTGTTTTTTCGCCCGGCTGTTCGAGTTTCGACATGTTCGCCAATTATGAAGAGCGTGGAAACCGTTTCAAACAGGTCGTTTCCGAGCTCGCCTCGCTTGCGGCCGGAAAGGCTTCGCTATGATCGCACGGCAGAAAAGTCTCGACAGGCCGCTTTTTGCCGCGCTATTGCTCATGCTCGGCTTCGGCATCGTGCTGGTCTACAGCTCGTCGTTCGCGCTCTCCCAGCACAGATACGGCGGCCCGGATTTTTACCTGGCGCGGCAGAGCATCCGCGCGCTCCTTGCAATCGCCTGTTTCATGATCTGCATCAACGTCGACTATCATCAGTGGGGACGGGTAAGCGGCATCGCTTACCTTGCCGCGGTTGCGCTGCTGGCATCGCTGCTCTTTCTGCCGGCGCACCATGCAGTGAACGGCGCACGGCGCTGGCTGACCCTCGGTCCTGTGCAGTTCCAGGTTTCCGACTTCGCCCGCCTGGCGCTTATCCTGTTTCTGGCCCGCAAGTGCGAGGAAGCGAAAACCGATCTGCAGCAGCCGCGCGTATTCATAAAGCTGCTGGCGATTACCGGCCTTATCTGCGGGCTCGTGCTGGCCGAGCCGAATTTTTCAACCGCCGCGATCATCGGTTCGATCGCGCTTGCCATACTTTTCATATCCGGAGCCCGGTTCTGGCACCTCTGCGCGCTGGTGCTCTCCGTAATACCTGTTGCAGCGCTTTTGGTGCTGCGCACCCCCTATCGCCGGGCGAGGATTTCCGGCTACCTGAATTTTTCAAATCACCAGAACGATATCGCCTATCAGACCTATCAGTCGCTCGTGGGGCTGGGCAACGGAGGCCTGTTCGGCGTAGGGCTGGGCAAAGGAGAACAGAAATTCTTTTATCTGCCCGAACCGCATACTGATTTCATCGTTTCGATACTCGGTGAGGAGATCGGCTTCATCGGCCTGCTCGCGGTGCTTGCGGTATTTGCTTTCATTGTCTGCCGCGGCATGCGGATTGCGCTCAATGCGCCGGACCGGATGGGCCGGGTCATGGCGTTCGGATTTACCGCTGCCGTGGCGCTCTACGCGGTCATCAATGCGAGCGTTGCAAGCGGCCTGATTCCGACCACCGGCGTGCCCATGCCGTTCTTAAGCTATGGCGGCATGAGCCTGATTTTCACCATGTGCAGCATGGGTATTGTGCTTAATATATCGAGCCGTTCCAGCGACAGGATGGTCTTCACCGAAGGAAACCCGGCCTCCGCAGTGCACCGGAGGGGGAAGGGGCGATAATGCATCACTTCGGGCAGAACATACATCTCGTCGGCATCGGCGGGGCAGGTATGAGCGGACTCGCTGAACTGCTCCACCGTTACGGCCACCGGGTGACCGGAAGCGACCGGATGCGGACGTCAATAACCGGCCGCCTGGAGAGTCTCGGCATCAGAATTCAATATGACCATTCGCCCGGTCTTGTCAAGGATGCGCAACTGCTCATTTATTCGAGCGCGATCCGGGAGGACAATCCGGAGCGTGTGTACGCAGGCGAACATGGCATTGCACAACTCCGGCGGGCCGATGCTCTGGGGCAGGTCATGCGGCCGTTTACCTGCGTCTGTGTTGCCGGCACCCACGGAAAGACCACGACCACGTCGCTTGTCGGCGCGATAATGGCTGAAGCCGGATTGCAGCCGACCATACTTGTGGGCGGCATGCTTTGCGCCCAAGGCGCGCCGGTCGTTATCGGCGACGGACACATCATGGTGGCCGAGGCCGACGAGTATGACCGTTCGTTCCTCGCCATGTATCCTACCATCGCAATCATCACCAACATCGAAGCCGATCACCTGGACTGCTATACAAACCTAGATGATATAAAGAACGCCTTTGTCGCGTTTGCGGACCGTGTGCCGTTCTACGGTGCCATCGTCTGCTGCGGCGACGACAGCGGCGTGCGCGACATCATGCCGCGGCTCGCCGGAAGGCGCGTCATTACGTACGGCACCGGCCCGGACGCCGGATATTCGGCGCGCAATATTGAATTTATCAACGGAAAGGCGTCGTTCGACGCCTGCAGGGACGGAGTGCTCCTCGGCCGGATCAGCCTGAGCATCCCGGGCATGCACAACGTGGCCAATGCGCTGGGCGCGCTTGCGGCCGCCCTTGCGATGGACGTTCCGTTAAAGGCGGCCGCGCGTGCGCTCGCACGGTTCGCCGGAGTAAAGAGACGCTTCGAAGTGGTGGGCCGTGAACGCGGCATTACCGTGATCGATGATTATGCGCACCATCCCGGCGAAATCAGCGCCACCCTGGACGCGGCGCGACGCAGCGGTTTCAGGCGCATTATTGCGGTGTTCCAGCCGCACCTTTTCTCGCGCACCCGGGACTTCATGGACGGTTTTGCTGCAAGCCTGTCCAAGGCCGATACCGTGGTAGTCACCGACATTTACAAAGCGCGTGAGGAGCCGATTCCCGGAGTAAGCGCCGAGGCCATTGTCGAAAAGCTGCACGCGCTCGGCCGTGCCGATGCCCATTACTGCAGCCGCAGGGAGGACGTTGCGCAGGACGTCGCACAACGCGCCGCTGACGGCGATGCCGTGGTGGTCATGGGCGCCGGCGATATCACCGAAACCGCCGCAGAACTCGTGGAGGTGCTGCGCCATGGGTAAGCGTATCGGAGCGAACAAGCGGAAAAAAATGACGCGGCGCCGCGGAAAGCGGCACCCGGCGGTCAGTATCTTTCTGCCGGCAATCATACTGGGATTGGCGGTGGCCGCAGGCGTTGCACTCATGTTCGACCCGGTTATCGAACGGATTGAGAACATGATTGCCGCACCGGTGCACCTGAAGCGTTCGACAGTGCAGAGTATCGTACTGCAGGGTGCGGTGCATATAAAGCCGGAAGAAATCCTGCAGCGCTCCGGCTTAAAGCTTCCGGTCACGCTGGACCGGCTGCGGCACGAATATCTGGGAAAATTTTCTGAGGTAAATCCGTGGATCGGGAGGGTGTGCCTCATTCAGGAGCGGGAAGGAGCGGTCACGCTCGGTATTGTCGAACGGAAACCGGTCGCCATGGTGCAGACCGGCGGGATCGTTCTCGTGGATACGGAAGGCGTATGCATGCCGCTCGATCCGAAAAGCAGCCTCGATCTCCCGCTTGTCTCGGGTTTACGCGATTCGGCCGGCAATGACGGCAGCCGCCGTTTGACCGGAACGGACCGCGGGCGGATGAACCGTTTTTTAAACGATGCGGCGCCGTTCAATGCCGTGTTTGCCCGTCGCATCACACAGGTGAACTTCAGGCCGGACCGGACTGTACGCATCATGCTGTCGGGAAGTCCGGCCGTGGTGCTGCTTGACGAAAACAGCACTGCCGACCGGCTTGGGCGGCTCATGCAGATGTGGGAGACCGTGGAAGGCGATTCGCTGCCGCCGGCGCGGATCGATCTTTCGTACCGTAATCTCGCGTTCGTAACACCTGCCGGAGTCCCGGCGCAGGCGGGAAAGAAAAACAAGGGTTAATGTTTGTCAATAGACGGAGGCTGCATTATGGAACAGAATATCGTTGCCGGACTGGACATCGGAACCACCAAGATCGCGTGCATCATCTGCGAAGTTGATGCAAGCGCAGAGCCGAAAATCATCGGCGTCGGGGTGAGCCGGTCCGAAGGGTTGCGCAAAGGCGTGGTGGTCAATATCGACAAGACCGTGCACTCCATCCAGAAGGCGGTGGAGGAGGCGGAGCTCATGGCCGGCATGGACGTGGATTCGGTGTGGGTCGGCATCGCGGGCGACCATATCCGCGCCATCAACAGCCGCGGGGTCGTGGCGATTTCGCGGGCCGACAACGAGATCGCGGAGATCGACATGGTCAGGGCCATCGACGCCGCCAAGGCGGTTTCCATCCCCATGGACCGCGAGATCCTGCACGTGATACCGCAGGAGTTCGTGGTGGACGACCAGAAGGGGATCAAGGATCCGATCGGCATGTGCGGCGTCCGCCTCGAGACGCAGGTGCATATAATCACCGGCGCGGTGACGAGCGCACAGAACATCTACCGCAGCGTGGACAAGGCCGGGCTCAAGGTTATCGACCTGGTGCTCGAACCGCTGGCCTCGTGCTACGCGACACTTGACAAAGATGAAAAAGAGCTTGGCGTGGCGCTCGTCGACATGGGCGGCGGCACGACCGACGTGGCGATTTACTTCGAAGAAAGCATCCGCCACACTGCGGTGGTGGGCCTGGGCGGCAAGAACGTGACGAGCGACATCGCGATCGGCATCCGGACGCCGATCGAGCGCGCCGAGGAGATCAAAAAGCAGTACGGCTGCGCTTATTCGGCACTGGTCAAGGGCACCGATTTCATAAGCGTTCCGGGTGTGGGAGGCCGCGAGCAGCGCGAAGTGTCGCGCGCCGTGCTTGCCTCCATCATTGAGCCGCGGCTCGAGGAGATCCTGTCGCTCGCCCTGCGCGAGATCAAGAGGACCGACTATGCCGACATGCTCGGCGCCGGTGTCGTGCTGACCGGCGGCTGCGCGCTTATGGACGGCATCAAGGAGCTGGCGGAAAAGGTGCTTGAGATGCCGGTCAAGATAGGCGTTCCCACCGGGTTCGGCGGGCTCACCGAGGCCGCCAAAACACCGATCCACGCCACCGGCGTGGGCCTGTGCCTGTACGCGATTGAACAGATGTCCAAAAAACAGCTGGGCAGGGGCAAGGCAAAAAGCAAAGGGAGAAAATCGTTCGGCGGCGAGGATTCGTTCAAGGGGATACTTGATAAAATGCAGTCATGGGTGAAGGAGTTCTTTTAAAAAATAAGGGAATTCAGAAGACAGAAGTCAGAATTCAGGAGAAAAGCAGCATTTGTTTGCATTCTGATTACTGGCTCCTGACTCCTGGATTCCTGTGTTAAAGCGAGATCAATTTAGCGTTAACCATTTTCACTTTTTTCCGGGAGGTTTTATGGTATTTCAGATGGACGAGCAGTTCAACACCGTGGCGAAGATGAAGGTCATGGGTGTTGGAGGCGCAGGCGGCAATGCGGTCAACCGCATGGTCGATGCAGGTCTGGCGGGCGTCGAGTTCATTTCCGTGAACACCGACGCAATGGCGCTCGATAACAACCGCGCGCCGCACCGCATCCAGATCGGCGAACGGATCACCAAGGGGCTCGGCGCAGGCGCGAATCCCGACATCGGCCGGCAGGCCATGGAGGAGGACCGCGACAAGATCGCGATGGCGCTCGAAGGCGCTGACATGGTGTTCATTACCGCAGGCATGGGCGGCGGCACCGGCACCGGCGGCGCTCCGGTGATAGCTGAAATCGCCCGCGAGAAGGACATTCTAACCGTCGCGATCGTCACGAGGCCCTTTCTGTTCGAGGGCAAGGTGCGCGACCGCAATGCCAAACGGGGCATCGAGGACCTGAGCAAGTTCGTGGATACGATCATCGTGATCCCGAACCAGAAGCTCCTGACCATCGTGGACAACAAGACCACGCTTATCGATGCGTTCAAGACCGCGGACGACGTGCTGTATCAGGCGACCAAGGGTATTTCGGACCTGATCGCGATGCACGGGCTGGTCAACCTCGATTTCGCTGATGTCAAGACCATCATGCGGGGCATGGGCGAGGCGCTCATGGGCACCGGTTGCAGCGAAGGCGAAGACGAAAAGCGCGCGATCAACGCGGCCGAGGCGGCGATTCATAACCCGCTTCTGGACGACATCTCGATCGCCGGCGCCAAGGGCATCCTCATCAACGTGACCGGCGGCACTGACATGACGCTCTGCGATGTCTCGGAAGCGACCCGCGTGGTGAATGAGGCGGTCGGCACGGAGGTCGATACCAACATTATTTTCGGCGCAGTCGCCGATCCGACCATGAACGGTAAAATGAGGGTGACCGTAATCGCCACCGGTTTCAATGAGCAGAGTCTTGCCCGGAAACGGGAAGAGCAGAAGATGGCAGCTGCTATCCCCCCGGTCGCCAGGAAAGAAACGGAAAAGAAGGTTGAACAGATAACCATGCCGCTGCAGTTTCCGCTCAGGCATGAGAAGGCCGAAGAGCAGCAGGAGGAGCGGCTCATGGCAAAAGCCGTGCAGGCCGTTGCGGAAGAGGAACAAGTTCCGGCCGCAGCTGCAGTTTCGTCTTCATCGCCGGCGTCGCTTGACTTTCCGCCCTTCCTGAGGCCGGAAACCATGCGCAAGGAACCGCGGGTGTATGTTTCCAAGGGAAGCGTTATGACCCAGTATGAAGATGATACGGATGTTCCGACGTTCCTGCGGAAGCAGATGCAGTAAATAGCAATAATATTCTTTTTGCTAAAGGCACCCGCCACCCTCCGCAGGAGCCTTTAGCCAAAACAGAATTGATATTTTTAGGAGTAACTCTTTTTTATCCCGGGGGCCAGTGCATTGAGCGCCCGCTCAGAATATGCACATGGATGTGCGGCACGGTCTGTCCCGCCTTTTCCCCGTAATTGATCACGAGGCGAACCCTGCCTGGGCCAGTTTCTCCTTTTCCACCACAGCGCTGATCGCATTGAATAGATGTTCGAAAAGTTTTTTATCCGCTCCGGTAACCTCATGCACGCCGGCATAGTGCTTGCGCGGAAGCGCGAGCAGGTGGACAGGTGCCTGCGGGTTGATGTCTTTCACCACGATCGCATGATCGTCTTCATACAATCGTGGGGCAGGGATTTCTTTTTTGATGATTTTGCAGAAGAGGCAATCCATAATAAGAATCCTTTCGTTAGTACAGTAAATATAATAAAAATGTCAGAATACATTTCTGGCGGGGGAATGCCGCCATGTTTTCCCAACGTAGGGGCGCGGTCTTCGCGCCCTGTTCTGATTGATATATCAATCGATTGGTGCCGGGATAAAAACATGGGGCGGGATGACCCCGCCCCTACAAAATCATAAATATCGGGGCAGACACGCAGGTCTGCCCTACGGGAATTACCGGAACAAAGGAATGTTTTTAACCTGCGTATTTGCGCCAGCCTGCATTCGTACAGGGGACACGCCCAAAAGCAATAATTCTTGATCTTTTTATTGCTATTATTAAATTCCCTTGACAATCGTCCCGCAATACAGCATATTTAAACCGTAACAGAGTAACCCAGGTAAAAGAATATCCTTTTTACGACACCTCGTTGGACGTCGTTTCACTGATAAAATCCGGAAGTTGCAACAAGCAAATAAGAAATGAACGGGAATGCGTTGCCGCGTGAGTGCTTCGTAATTTTTTATTGTCGGATACGGGAAACAGCACACATCAAAAATCAGATATATTCTTCAGAAGCGATCTTCGCATGATCTGGCGAGCAATACTTGACATAAAAAGAACGGTTGATTGACAATTTTGAAAACAGCTGTTGACTTATAAAAGCAGGGCCGGAAG
Source organism: uncultured Fibrobacterota bacterium (assembly GCA_903888815.1). Taxonomy (GTDB): domain Bacteria; phylum Fibrobacterota; class Chitinivibrionia; order Chitinivibrionales; family Chitinispirillaceae; genus BOG-1184. Next base: position 847 of record CAISVC010000141.1, on the reverse strand, counting down.
GCCTTCCTTATTTATCCCTTTATTCAAAAAGAGGTGATCCACGCATGAATGTTGCAGAACTTAAAACGATGTCGACGCCGGAACTCAATGATTTCGCCGCGAGCCAGAATATCGGCGAGCACCGGAGCCTCCGCCGCCAAGAGCTCATTTTCCAGATCCTGCAGGCGCAGGCGGCGCAGAACGGCCAGATGTTCGCCGAGGGCGTTCTGGAGATCATGCCCGACGGGTTCGGGTTCCTCCGCTCGCCATCCAACAGTTATCTCTCCGGGCCGGACGACATCTATGTTTCGCCGTCGCAGATCAAGCGCTTCTATCTAAAGACCGGCGACACGGTATCGGGCCAGGTGCGGCCGCCCAAGGATTCCGAGCGCTACTTTGCGCTGCTGCGCGTTGAGATGATCAACTACGAAGATCCGGAGGAGTGCAAGAAAAAAATTAATTTTGACGATCTGGTCCCGCTTTTCCCGGATGAGCGGTTCAACCTTGAATACAGTCCCAAGGACGTGGCCACGCGCATCATGAACCTGCTGACGCCCATCGGCAAGGGCCAGCGCGGCCTTATCGTGGCACAGCCGCGCACCGGCAAGACCGTGCTTTTAAAAAGCATCGCCAACGGGATTCTCCACAACCATACGGATGTCTTCCTCATCGTGCTGCTCATCGACGAGCGGCCCGAGGAGGTCACGGACATGCAGCGGTCGGTGAAAGCGGAGGTCATAAGCTCGACCTTCGACGAGCCGGCCGAGCGCCACGTCGTGGTCGCCGAAATGGCGATCGAGCGTGCGAAGCGGCTTGTTGAGCACAACCGTGACGTGGTGATCCTTTTAGACAGCATCACCCGCCTGGC
>CAISVC010000140.1 GCA_903888815.1 uncultured Fibrobacterota bacterium | reverse complement strand
CCGTCAGGGTCGATATGAAAAAAGGCCGTAACTGGGGTGAGATGGACTAGGAGGAATATGCCGGAACTGCCCGAAGTCGAGACCATTAAAAATGAGCTTCTGCCGCACGTAAAAGGGAGAACTATCACGGACGTTGAAATTAGGCGGGATTCCACGGTGCGTGACACGACGCCGGAAGAGTTTAAAAGTTGCCTGATAGGACGGCGGATAGAGAACCTGGAGCGACACGGCAAGTATTTAGTCTTCGACCTGGATAACGGTGGGCATTTCGCCATGCACATGAAGCTATCCGGCTCACTCTGGGCAAAAGCCAGCGAGGACGAAGTCCCGGACTACGTCAAAGCGGTCTTCACTCTGGACGACGGAACGAAAATCTTCCTGCGCGACCCGCGCGCCTTTGCCCGCATGTGGCTTGTCGATAATGTGTGCGAGATAACGGATAAGCTCGGTCCGGAACCGTTGACGAAAGAGTTCACTTCAGAAATCCTGGCGGAACGTCTCAAAGGCAAAAACGCCCCCATCAAATCGGTGCTCATCGACCAGGTTGTCATCGCCGGCATCGGGAACATGTACGCCGACGAGATTTTGTACGACGCCGGAATCGACCCGCGCCGGGCGGCCCGGGGTCTCTCGAAAGAGGAAGTTGGTCGCATCCACAAAGCCATTAAGAGAATCCTGCCGCAGGCAATCGCCAGCAAGGGGGCGAGCGTGCAGGACTACTTCCGCCCCTCCGGCGAGGAGGGCATGGAGCAGTTCAACTTCAAGGTCGCCCACCAGAAGAAAGCCACCTGCAGTTGCGGCGGACCCATCGTGCGCATCGTCGTGCGCGGGCGCGGCACCTATTACTGCCCGAATTGCCAGAAATAGGTTAGCTCATATCTTTGAGAAGTTTGGTAACCCGTTCCTTCACGGTCTGCGCGGTCTGTTTGGCTTCTGTCGCGTTCGCCTTAGCTTCAGCATCCTTTATCCCCGGTACCAGCGTCAGTGCTTCTTCCGCGGTGATGGTGCCATCGGAAATGAGCTTTTCCAGGTCCTTATGCATCAGCTTCATCCCGTCTTCACGCCCGGACTCCATGAAAACGGGTATCTGGGTGAGCTTGTCTTCGCGGATAAGGTTCCTGATTGCCGTCGTACCGAGCATTACTTCGAAAGCGGCGATTCTGCCCTTTCCGTCGGCGCGGCGCAACAGTGCCTGTGAGATTACCCCTTCCAGGACATTGGCAAGCTGTATCCGGATGAGCTGCTGCTGGGCGGCCGGAAAGACGTCGATGATGCGCGATATCGACTGAGCGGCGCCACGGGTATGAATTGTGCTTAATACAAGGTGACCCGTTTCCGCCGCTGTGAGGGCGCTCGACATCGTTGCGAGGTCGCGCATTTCGCCAATCATGATGACATTGGGGTCCTGCCGCAGGGCACGTTCGACGGCGGCGCCGAAGGACTTGGTATCGCTTCCCAACTGGCGCTGGGAGATGACGCATTTACCGGTGGGAAAGACATACTCAATGGGGTCTTCGATGGTGACGACCTTTTTCCCCTCGTTCTCGTTAAGGTAATTCAGCATGGCGGCGAGGGTCGACGACTTGCCGGAACCGGTCGGTCCGGTCACCAGGACGAGCCCCCGCGGCAACAGGGCCAATTTCTTGCAGATTTCGGGCAGCCCGAGTTCTTCCATTGTCGGCACCTTAAGCGGCACGAGGCGGAAAACCAGACTGACGTTGCCGCGTTGAAGCGAAACATTGACCCGGAAGCGCGAGATTTCCGGCATTTCCAGCGAGAAGTCAAGCTCCTGTTCCTGTTCGAACATTTGCTGCTGGAATTTCGAGGTAATCGAATGGAATATTTCACTGGTTATCTCGGGTGAGACCTTCGGCCAGTCGTCAAGGATGGTCAGCCGTCCGTTGATTCTGAGGACGGGCGGATTGGGCACGACAAAAT
>CAISVC010000139.1 GCA_903888815.1 uncultured Fibrobacterota bacterium | reverse complement strand
GTTATCGATTTCATGGCTATCTATTGTCAATATTTTGTACGGTCACTATGAATTTGCTGTTTTTATGCAATTTTTAGAGGTTCCCTTAATTTAATTATCGAAAGGAGTGCTGTATATGGCAAAGCGCAGAAATTCATATTCATTCTTTTTGAAATTTATCAGCGTGTTGTGGTTTTGTTTCTATCTACCCTGTTTTGGCCGCGATCCCGCTCTCTGGCCGTTTGAGGCCAATGACCCCTGGAATCATGCCTTGGGCTCTGGAGCGCAATACACGACCATTACAGGCAATTTCAAACACAATGGCTTCGCAGGTGTCAACTGCACTCACTGGAGTCATCCCGTTTTTATCGCCACGGCAAGCGACCCTGTTCATAGTATCACCTCTCCGGGATTCAACGGCAGCATCCATGTTCCTGCCAATGCCAGACCTGATCCTGAGTCCGACGCGCACCTGCACATCATAGACGAAACGCACACCTATGTGGTGGAGACGTGGGGGGCGACAGTAGATGGCTCCGGCAACATCAGCGCTTTGGCGGGTTTTCAGAATGCTCTCAAGGGTCCGGGAGTTTATCCGACGAACCATGGTGTTCGGGCCTACGGCGGTTCGGCAATCGGCGGTCTGATCCGGAAAGGAGAGCTCACCAACGGAATTCCACACGCCCTGGCAATATCGATGTATGGAAATTATTTGAATCGGAACGGCCCTGGCGGACATTGTTATGTCTGGCCGGCGAGCACGTGCGATGGAGGAAATGGAAGCGGTTACAGCTCAACGGGCAATTTATTTATGGGCTCGCTATTGGCTATTCCTCCTGAGGTTGACATAACTGCTCTCGGTTACGGAACTTCCGGCCCGAATTACCAGGCCGCAAAGGCTTTGCAGGATTACGGTGGCTATATTGTCGATCAGTCTGGAGGCGATTTTATACTCTATGTCGAACCCGCCGCAAACTCCGAAACGACAAACTTTTCCCCGCAGGCGGTTGTACCCCTTTTAAAAGTAGTTACCAATAATACGCCCACTTCCATTGGAGGTGGAGGAACTCCCCGCAGACCCGAGCCGCCCCCATTCGAATACCCCGTCGCGGTATTTGGTTCGGAAAAGCGACCAATAGGCCTGACGGGAGATATCAATGACGCTGATAACGCGATGGTCACCATCTACAGGGTTAATGGCCAGATTATCAATAGATTTTTTTTCGACGGTACGCATAACGCTTCGTCATCATTATCGAACATGACCAGCAGGAAAGCACGGCTTGCCGGCACCGGAACCTATGTGTATGAATGGATAATAGAACGTCAGGGACAGGTGTTCACAAAAACCGGAAGAATGTGCGTTGCCAGATAACCATCATCGGAGATCTTGCTGATGAAGCCACAAGGCCATCTTTTTTGAATTTGACAAAAATGCGCCGAAATGGGTATTTTCTCAAATGTAGCCGTTCAATGTGCGGTCGGCGGATTCATCCTTCGCAGTATGCTACGGAGAAGAAGGCGTGTAAAGAAAATATTAATATACGCCCAAACGCTCCGGGAAAAAGAAACTTCCTATCAGCTTCTTTCCGAATATCGAGCATGACCTATGAGAGAATAGGGGCGGTGACGAGTCGTTGCCCAAAAACCCGGCGCCATCTATCTTATTACTCAAAACCTTAGAGAAAAAGCAGCGCCGATGCACACGCAACGCGCTCATTTTTCGTCGTCTGTTGCCTCGAGAAACCACCAATATGTCACAACAGCAGGAGCAG
>CAISVC010000138.1 GCA_903888815.1 uncultured Fibrobacterota bacterium | reverse complement strand
TCTTGAAAAAGTAAAGACCCTGCTCGGCTAAACGGCAGCGTTACTGTTTCCAGAAAGCAAATCCGCCTTCAAGGACGGCCATGTTTTCATAGCCGCAGGCGTAAAGGTACCGGTATGCCTGATAGGCGCGCGATGAAGTTTTGCTGTAGAGTACCACCTGTTCGCTTTTTTCAAAAGAAACGCCCTCCTGCCGCAGATTTTCAAGCGGAATGTTGATGCTTCCGGGAATCGAGTGGAACGAATACTCCTGGGGCGGGCTTACATCCACGATCCGTACGGCATTCTTTATCCGTTCGAATGTGTCGAGGCTGATGGTCGCGCAAATGCCTTCGATCTTGTTTTTAAGCACGAGACAGGCGGTCTGTGCGATGTCAATAGGGTTATTGAATGCAGGATAGTAACCGAGATCGAGCGTGAAAACCTCCTGGAGCGTGAGCTTATTTACAATGGCGCCGGCAAGCACCTCGATTCTTTTTGCCACCTCGCCTTTTCCGTACCCCTGTGCGCCCAGAAGCCGCTGGGAGGTGCGGTCGGCAAGCACTTTGAGAATCACCTGCTCTGCGCCGGCTTCATAATGCGCTTTGTCAAGACCGGCAACCACGACGCTTTCGGTCCGGTAGCCGCAGCCGAGCGCCTCCTTTTCGGTCAGCCCTGTCCGGGCGACCTGAATATCGAATATTTTAAACATCGTGGTGCCGACACTTCCCGGAAATCTGACTTTTCTGCCTGCAATATTGTCAGCGGCGATGCGTCCCATTTTGGTCGAAATCGAGCCGAGCGGCAGATAGCTGTACCTGCCGGAGACCAGGTGTTTGCTTTCTGCACAATCACCGATGGCATAAATGGCGGGATCGGAGGTCTGCAGAAAATCGTTCACCCTGATGCCGCCGTTTGCACCTATCACAAGCCCGGCCCGTACCGCCAGCGCTGCGTTCGGCTTTACTCCTGCGGAAAGTATGATGATATCGGCGCTGAAATCCCCCCGGTCGGTGATGATCCGGTGCTGTCTGTCCTCATGCTTTATTTCTTTTATCGTGACGCCGGTGACCACTTTAATCCCCTTGAAGTTCAGGGCATGCTGGATTTTAAACGCAATGTCGGGATCGAACAGCTTCAGGATGTGGTCGTCTTTTTCAAGCACGGTGACGCGGCCGCCAGCCATGAGGAGCGACTCCGCAGTCTCGATACCTACCAGGCCGCCGCCCAGAATATACACGTCGCTTGCCGGCTTTTCGGCAAAGCGCTGCCTGATCGCCTCGGCATCTTCTATATTGTAAAGCGAATAGACGCCCTCGCCGTCAATCCCTTTGATGGGAGGAACCACCGAGGCTGCGCCGGTGGCGATCACGAGAATATCGTACGGCAGTGTCCGTTCGGTTCCGGTCGGGAGGTCGCGCAACACCAGTTCCTTCTTCTTCCGGTTGATCCGCAGCGCCTCGGTCGAATTGAAAATGCTTATGTTCTTTATTACCTCGAAAAAGAAGGTATCGCGCAGCGTGTTGTCGGCAGTCGATTGAAGCGCTTTTGGGGATTTTACGGTACCGCGCAAATACGAGGGAATGCCGCAGCCGGCGTACGAGAGCAGTTCGCTTTTTTCGACGATCGTAATATCAGCCGTTTCGTCAAGCCGCCGAAGCCTTGCGGCCGCCTTGGGCCCCGCGGTCACTCCGCCGACGATCACGACACGTTTGCGACCTGTATTCGAAGCGGTTTTTTTTTGCAGCGCACTATATGGAATAATCACATTGAACGTTGTTCCCCTGCCGACCGCCGATTCGGCCGCTATGGTTCCCCCGTGCTGCGACAGCACTCGCTTGACTATTGCAAGCCCTAGGCCGGTGCCGGCAACGCTTGCCTTGCTTGACGAAGAACGGAAAAACGGCTCGTACAGACGCTCCAGATCCTCTTTCGAAATGCCGCACCCGGTGTCCCGGATCCGCACACGGCACTGCTTTGAAGATTTAATAATCTCCAGAGAAACGGTCACCTTGCCGCCTTCGCCTGAATATTTGACGGCGTTGTCGATAAGATTCCCGAACGCCGATTCCAGGCCCGGCCTGGAACCATTCACGAGTACCTTTGTCTGCTTCGGCAATTCGGTGACGAGCGAGATGTTCCTCTCGGCAGCGGCAGCGACGTTCCGGCCGCACAGCGCGGCGACCATGCCGGCCAGATCAATCCGCTCAAAGACAAGTTCGTGGTCGCCTGAAAATTGCTCGTAGTGCAACAGGTCGGAAATCAACTGCCGCGCTTCGTGCGTCTTGGAAACCGCTTTTTTAAGATAGTGGGCGGTTTTCAAATCGACGTCCCCGCCATAGCCCTCCAGAATCATGGTGAGCAGCGACTCTATCGCATTGACGGGCGATTTCAGCTGGTGAGAAAGGACGCGGATGAGATTGTCGAGATCGCTTTTTTTCCCGTGGTCACTAACAGCCATAATCGTACCTCTGCGGATAAGCGGTGCGCCTGCAACGTTCGTTTTTGCTTGTACCGAAAAATATACATTCCGTAATCAAAAGACCTTCCGATTCTTTAGTAAATGGACAAGCGGAAATTCTTCTTGCTTTAAGGTTGACCTCAAGATATATTACCAATGCACGGGCGGAAATGACCCCTTTAAAAAAGGAGCGCACATGGCCAGGATCAGCAAGGGACAGCTGGATAAACTCCAGAAAAAGTATATAACCGATGAAGCCATCGGCAAGCTGTTCGGCATTTCACGGCAGGCGGTCCATCAGTTGCGGAACAAATACGGCATTGCCCCGGTAGGCGACAAACATCGTGAGCGCAACGAGGAAATAAACCGGTCGTACGGTCAGGGAATATCAGGAACAAAACTGTCAAAAAAGTTCAAGCTCTCCATTTCGCAGACGTATCGCATTATCACCCTGTATAAGGGTAAAAAAGCGAAGAAAAAATAATCCTGCATTCTGCTGCGGCATATTCACAGGAGTTTCTGCATACAATATTCTTAAACGCGCGGCCATCTGCCGCAACACGCCCTCCTTTGATAATAAGTGCAGTATTGTATTGAGAATTTCCTTCACGTACACTATTTTTATCTGTATACTGCGTCTATATTAATTACGGCAGAACGCTGATCAAAGGGCAACAAAACGATGTCTTCCTCAGAAACCCTTATCATTATTCCGACCTATAACGAGCGGGAAAATATCGGCCTTCTGATCCCGGCGATCATGAAGGTGCTGCCCGACGCCCACATCCTCGTGGTTGACGACAACTCGCCCGACAATACCGCCGGGCATGTTAAAGAGCTTGCCGCAAAGCAGGACGGCGTTTTTGTACTTGACAGGAGCAATAAAGAGGGCCTGGGCAAAGCCTATGTCGCCGGATTCCGATGGGCACTGGAGCGGTCATACAGCTATATCTTTGAAATGGACGCCGATTTTTCGCACGACCCGAAGTACCTTCCCGGTTTTCTTGAAGCTATTAAGGAAAACGACCTGGTGATCGGCTCGCGGTATAAATCCGGTGTCAATGTCGTTAACTGGTCCATGTCAAGACTGCTCCTCAGCTATTGCGCGAATGTGTACGCACGGTTCGTCACCGGTATCCCGGTGCATGATTGCACCGGCGGTTTCAAATGCTTCCGCCGCGCCGTGCTCGAAGCGCTTGATCTCGATTCAATCTCCTCGTCGGGCTATTCCTTCCAGATCGAAGTGAACTATTTCGCGTGGAAAAAAGGCTTCCGTGTCGCCGAAATCCCTATCGTTTTTACCGACAGAAAAGCAGGATCATCTAAAATGTCAAGTAAAATAGTGCGGGAGGCCTTCCTCCTCGTATTCTGGAAACTCTTTTTCGCTTCATTCATCAGCAGGAAAAAGCAGACCCGTCCGTTATAGAATGGAGGCGGCATCCAGATTTGAACTGGAGCATAAAGGTTTTGCAGACCTCTGCCTTACCGCTTGGCTATGCCGCCTGAAAATCTGGGCAGGAACCTGTGCCGATAAAAAAATGGAGCGAGAGACGGGACTTGAACCCGCGACGGCCACCTTGGCAAGGTGGAGCTCTACCACTGAGCTACGCTCGCATGCGAACCACAAGTAAAAAGATGGTTTATAATTAGCATGAGCGGCATCTTTGTGCAATAATATTTTTTGGCATGAAAACC
>CAISVC010000137.1 GCA_903888815.1 uncultured Fibrobacterota bacterium | reverse complement strand
GGCCCGCAGCGTCCGGGGACCGATATCTGTATATGGGTTCATGTACCATTGGTCTCCCCACTCTCTGGTCAGCACCGGCTTTGTCGAAGAAGCGCACTCTTTGTAGGTGCAATCATACACCGATGATCCATAGGCGCCCCAATCGGCAACGGTATAGCATTGATCACCGGGATACTCGGCATGGGTCGTGTTATGCGCGGTTTGCGCCCATGCCTGCGAATAGCCGGTCTCGTTCAGGCATGATTCCCACAGCACAACCGACGGGTGGTTCCGGTCACGTCTTACCATGTCCTTAATGTCCTGATAGGTGCGCTGTTGAAACGTGGTGCCGCCGAAGTATTGCCAGCCCGCTTCGCAAACAATGACGCAAATGCCGAATTTGTCGCAGGCATCAAAGAAAGCAGGGTCTTGCGGGTAATGCGCCGTCCGGCAGAAATTAAACCCCGATTCCCTCAGCCTGATGGCGTCCCGATAGTGCTCGGAGTTGACGATCGCATTACCAACGTAACAGTAATCCTGATGCCGTCCAGCCCCGGTTAATATGACCCGTTGTCCATTGATGGAAAATCCATTTGCAGCAGTAAACACGATTCTCCTTATACCGATACGGGTAGTACATGAATCAACATCACCGGTACCATCGTTCACATAGGTCCGGAGCGAATATAGGTAAGGTCGGTCTGGTGACCAGAGTTTTGGAGATGCGACTGTAATCGATTGAGTGAATGTGCTGTCACCGTTGGTTGCAATGTTTTTTAACTGCGACAAATCGGTGGCAATGATGACATTGCTTGAATCAACGATTATGCTTCTTACCTGGCAGCTTTTTGCCGTTGCATATTCGTTTTTGACATTCGTTTTCACCTGTACCGTAGCCGAGGATGTACTAGCCGCAGGATATGTCACAAAAATTCCTCCGTCAGCGGTTTTATTAGCATATACAGGATCGGTGATATGCAGCTTGTCTGTAATGTGCATCCATACATCTCGGTAGATACCTCCGAAATAGTGGAAATCAAGCGTCGCGTCGGATCTGCCGGGCGGAATGTCCACATTGTCGCTGTTGTTTGCTTTAACAGCGATAACATTATCCGTACCGTCGAATTTGGCATACGGAGTGATATCGACCGTAAAAGGCAGATACCCGCCGTAGTGCGTCGTGAGCTGCGTGCCGTTGATCCAGAGATCGGCCTGGTGCATTACCGCTTCGAATTCGATGAATATTCTGCAGCCGCTGTATTTGCTGTCGAGTGTAAAGGATTTGCGGTACCAGGCGATTCCCTGATAAATCGTGCCGGAGCCGCTGCAATATTTCGGCTCAAGCCGCACCGAATGCGGCAGGCAGACCGTTGGCCATGCGGCGTCAATAAAGCCCGGAGCTTCGGCGCCGGTCACATCGCCGCGATTGAACTTCCAGTTCTGGTCGAAATTCACGTCGACCCGGTTCGTTGCCGCGAAGACAGACTCCATGGCAAAACAGAAACTTATTAAACCTGCCAGAACAACTGTTCTTTTTATTGCGTTACGCCTTTTCATACTGCCTCCCTTTTAGGTCGATGTATTTTAATGGTCGTCTGATTCGCAATACGATGTATCTGCCAACTGCCAACATTTATTTATACACTATCAGCGCATCGGTCAATTTTTGGTTCATATAACACAGCTTTATCCAGTCGGCAGAGAGGGCGGTGCTTTCGATCCGCACCTCGTCGATTTTTCCGAGAAACGCGTATTGAGAAGTG
>CAISVC010000136.1 GCA_903888815.1 uncultured Fibrobacterota bacterium | reverse complement strand
GACCGCGACCGCCGGCAATTCGCTGCTCATGACCCTGATTGCCGCGGCAGTGCCGACCGGGACAAACATGTAGTTCCTGACCCAGAAGGTAAGCACCGAAAAGGTCGTCGGTTCCGCGCGATCCAGAAAAACCTGGCCCTGATCAAATGAAAGGTATGCGGCGCTGGTATCACCGGTCAAAGCCATTACGCCCGGCCCTTTGAAAATGAGCCGCGAATTGGTTTCAAGCCCGATGGTCACCTGACTGCCCGGGGAAAGTATGAGCGAATCGCCCATGGCGATGATGGTTGATGCCGTTACCGGAGACCGGCCGCCGGTTTTTGTCTGGAAAACAAACGGATTGCCGGCATTCACGGTAACCGTGAATGTCTGGCCGAATGCACTATGCAAACAAAACAAAAGGCCAAGAATAGTGCCAACCGAAATCTTTTTCATCGTAACCTCCTTAATCGTCGCATGTTCAATAATCTTAATTATTAACAAATATACTACTGCTTTCCCTTCGAATCTCTGATATTATATCTTTTTTTCAGAAATGCCGGCAACAGTATTTATGGCAGTAACGACTGTCTAAACCGTGATTTACAGGGTCTTTGCGACTCCCATCTTCTCCTTGATGCCCACCAGCCAGGGCATGATTTTTTCCCATGCGTCATCGACCGACAGCGCTTTGAGGCTTGCCTGCGGATCCATGCCGCTCTTGACAGCGCGGACTCCGACGGTTGCGGCGGTCCAGAGCGGGAAGCCATCCATCTTTTTTCGAAGCACCAGATGGCCGGCGCCGGAGGGACCGTTTCGCCGCTCGTCGGTAGGGCCGAAAATCGCGGCCGTCGGCACTCCCATGCACGCTGCCATGTGCATGAGTCCGGAATCGTTGCAGAGCAGAAGCGTGCACTGGCGCAAAAGCGCTGCCGTCATCCGTAAATCACCCGGCGCGACAATATGGCAGGGCGCCTTCATGATGGACGCCGTGATATGCTTGATTTTTTCCTCGTCCGGCGATCCGAAAATAAGCGCCTGCGCCTTGAGCACGTTGCAGATCCTGGTCGCCAGCTCACCGAAACGCATCGGATCCCACCGCTTGGCCGGCATCCCGTGTTCGCTGCTCGAGCCGGGGTGAACCCCGATATAGAGTTTAGGGCCGCCGAGACCTTCTAAGAACCGGTGCGCACTACCGAGTTCTTTTTCGGTGAAGAGTGGCGGAAAGATGAACGGTTCGGCTGAAATGCCGCTGCCGGAAAACGCTGCGGCAAGTCGCACATTCTGATTGATGTCATGCGCCCGCAGATCGAGCTCCAGCAGGCGATTGTTCAGAAAAGAAAGGCTATAGCCTTTCTTAAGGGGATAGCAGAAGGCGAAACGCTTCCGTATGCCGCAGAGAAACGGCAGCAGATTGTACTGCCAGTTGTTCGACGGAAAAAAACTTAAAGAAATGTCGAACCTTTCAGCCGAAAGCTGCCGGATAAACGCAGCCTGCCGCATGAGCCCTGTCTCCCGCGTGGGATCGATCCCGTGAATTGCCTTCCATAGGGGATCGCCGGACGCCAGCTCAACGATCGAATGCCTGAGCGCAAGCAGATGAAGTTCGGCATCCTTGACTGCCGTGCGGAGAAGGCGGCAGGCCGGATAGGTCATGAGATAATTGCCGATGCCGATCGGGCAGATGCAGAGAATTTTCATACTCACACTAATGTTTCACGGATAGTATACTGAGGTCTGGCCGAAACGTGCGCCAGCATCTCTGCCAGAAAGCCGAACGAGAGGAACTGAATGCCCACGATGACGGCGCCGAGCGAGAGCAGGGTAAGGGGCCGGATGCGCATGGCGCCGGTCGCGATCCACTGGACGCCGAAATAACCGAGCACGGCGGTGCCCAGGAATATGAGCAGCATTCCAACAAGGCCGAAAAAATGGAGCGGGCTGTGGAGGTATCTGCGCAGGAAAATGAGCGTAAGAAGGTCCAAAAATCCTTTGACAAATTTGCTGAACCCGTATTTGCTTCTGCCGAACCGGCGCTCGTGATGGGTGACCGGGATCTCGGCCACGCGCCATCCGTCCCAGTAAGCAAGCACGGGCAGGTACCGATGCCGTTCCCCGTATATTTCGAGCCCTTTGGCCGCCGCGGACCGGTAGGCCTTGAGGCCGCAGTTGAAATCGTGCAGCTTTACTCCCGCGACGATTGAGGTGGCCCAGTTCCAGATCCGGGAGGGAACCTTGAACGAAGCCGGGTCGTGCCGGACCTTTTTCCAGCCCGACACAAGGTCATATCCTTCGTCAAGTTTCTTCAGCAGGTCGGGAATGGCGGCAGGATCGTCCTGCAGGTCGGCGTCCATGGTGACGATGATCTCGCCCTGTGCATGGCCGATGCCGACCGACAGCGCCGCGGCCTTGCCGTAATTTCTGCCGAACCTGAATGCCCGCATATTTAATTTACCCGCCGACCTGAGCGAACGGATGACCTCAAAGGAGCCGTCGGTTGAACCGTCATCAACGAAGATGATTTCATACGAAAGGTCAAGCGGTTTGAGCGCCGAGGCAATTGCTTCGGCAAGCGGCGAAAGGCTTTCGCGCTCATTAAAAAGAGGTATGACGATCGAAAGTTTCATAGGTGTTGTGTAATCGCCGGTTGAGCAAACCGAGGTGGTTAATATAGTTTATAACGATTGCCGAATCATATTACGTCCGGGCGATGAAATTATGAAATAGCGGACGTCCAGGAAATAAACGATGAAAAAAATAATCATAACGCCCCTCATCGGTCTCGGGGATGTGCTCATGACGACACCGGCGCTTGAGCTCCTGAAAAAAAACCTTCCCGATTCGTTGGTGACCTACTGCACCATGAACAGGGGGACCTACGAAGTGCTGAGAGGAAATCCGGATATTGACAGGCTTGTGTATTATCCCATGCTCGGGCCCAACAAGGCCGTGGCGACCTGGCAGCTTCTTCGTGAGAGTTCGGGACGGTATGATGTTTCGATCAATTTTTATCCTTCGAACCGGATCCATTACAACCTTTTTTCACTTCTGACGCTGGCCCCGAAGCGCATCGGCCATACCTATCTGCGCATGAACTTTTCCCAGGCTAACTGGATCAAAACAAAGACGATCGTTGAAGACGACACGAAGCATTGTGTCGAAGAAAACGTGGCGTTGCTGCCTTTTTTAGGCATAGACCCTGCCGGTGCGCTCATTCCTAACCTGAAACTCTGTCTTGACGATAAAGAGATCGAGGAGGGCAGGGCGTTCAGGCGGAAAAACGCGGAGAGCCGGCCGCTTGTGGGAGTTCATGCGGGCACGAGTGTGTTCAAAGGCCATGCGGCGCGACGCTGGCCGAAAGAGTGTTTCGCCGAACTTATCCGCGGTACTCCGGATGCGCATTTTATTCTCTTCGGGACAGCAGAAGAGGGGGATGCCAACCGGTATATCGTTGAAGCCGCGGCTGAAACGCACCGGGTCACCCTGGCAGATGATAAAACCATCCGACAGGTAGCCGCCATTATCAGGGCCTGCGATTTCTTCATCACGAACGACTCCGGCCTCATGCATATTGCGGCCGCAATGGTGACGCCGGTGATCGCGCTCATCGGGCCAACGAATCCCGCCTATATCTATCCTTGGGGTGTGGAGCACCGGTTAATAACAGCTCCGACGCCCTGCCGCCACTGCTTCCGGTACAGCCCCAAACCACTCCGCTGCACCAATCCAGTGCAGTTCGAATGCCTGACTGCCATTACGGTCGAGTCGGTGGCCGGGGTGACAAAGGAATTTATGGGACGGTTTGCAGATCGCGTAAGTAAACAGTAAAAAAATACACGGATTTATTACTTCTTCTGACGTACCCCGCGGGGGATATTGACGAGGAACTTGAAGCCGCCCCACAGACTTCCGGTCACGCCGATGAGCGAGGCCATGAACTGCATGAGAAACGCGGCCTGGTTCGGAATGCCCGTGAGCGCAAAGAGGTGGCCGCCGACGGTCTCCCTGATGCCGAAGGGCAGGGGCACGATCATGAGCAGCGCAACGAGCGGAATGAAGATGAAAAAGTAGACGAAGTTGTGGGCGGTCAGGATGCCGAACGCGGCTGCGGAAAAAAGGTGCGTCGCAATACGCAGGCTCTGGATGACGAGCGACAGGCAGCCGATCGTTATGACGAGCGAGAGATGATTGATGTCAAGCCCGGTCACGGCCACAAGGTCGTTTATGAATTCACGCTTGGGCAGTCGAAGTTTATTGACAAGGGCAAAAAAAGACCGGCGCAGCCGGCGCATGGTGAGAAAGGCGAGCATGCAGGCGAACAGCACCAGGAGCGCGGCCGTGAAGCGGACGATCGTCAGAACGGTAGGGTTGTGAAACGCGCCCTGGTGTAAAAGGATAATGCAGCCCGCGCCCGCAAATACGGAAAGTGCGAGAAGTCCCGCGAAACGGTCGAGGAAGGTCGCCGCAAACCCGATCTTACCCATGCCGTGGCGTTGCTTGACATAGGCTACTTTGATGCCGTCACCCGCAACGGTCCCTATGTTATTGAAGAACATGCCGATGTAATAGAGCTCGAAAGCTTCACTGAAGGAAAGCCGCAGATCTTTCCGGTGCAGCAGCAGGTACCACTGGAAGGCTCCGAGCACGATGCTGATGACGCAGGCGGCAAGCCCGCAGAAGGCATACAGGAGATTGATATGCCGGCAGGTAGAAACGATATTGCTCCAGCCGAGCTTATGCACGACATACGCGATGACCAGTGCAGTAACAAGAAGTTTAATGGCGTTCCGGACAAAGCCGGAGGCCCGGCTGTTTCGCGGCAGCAGCGCATGTGTTAGGTCGGCCATAGACTTGAAACAAAATACGTCCGGCGGGTCGGATTATTCAAAACAACAAAAAAGGCGGCGTCAGGGGTCTTACCGCACAATCAATATTTTCTGTGAGAACGTCCTTTCATTAATCGTAAATACGGCAAGATAGCTTCCGTTGGGCAATCCATTTCCGCGTTTATCGGTTCCATTCCAGACAAGAG
>CAISVC010000135.1 GCA_903888815.1 uncultured Fibrobacterota bacterium | reverse complement strand
TGCCAATTTGAACCGCCTGCGCGAAGCGCTGCGGGTGATCGAAGAGTACTACCGTTTCATCGACGAGCGGCCTGCCGTATGCGGCAGGCTCAAGAAATTGCGCCATGCGCTGGCGGGGATCGAAATCGCGCTTGGCAGAAGCGAACTTCTCGCAAACCGCGACACGGAAGGCGATTGTTTCGCAAACAGAAACCGATCCGAAGAGCTTGACCGGAGCGGCCCCGACTCGCTTCTGGCCGCGAATTTCAAGCGTGGTCAGGAGGCGTGCCGCGTGATCGAGGAGTACGCCAAGGTGGCGGGCGGCGCGGAACTTTCGGAAAAGGCAAAACGGGTGCGGTTTGCGCTGTATGCATTTGAAAAGGAGTTACAAGGTGGCAAAAGCAAAAGAACCACGCAGCGACGAAATACGAAATTCCGATTTCGGCCATGAAATCTGGGGCCTCGTGTACATCGCCATAGCCGTGTTCGTGCTGGTATCCCTTATATCACACTTTGCCAATCACGGCGCGAACATTCTCGGTCCCTACCTGGGCAGCGCACTCGCCACAGGCATGGTCTTTCTGTTCGGCCCTGTTCCCGTATTCTTTTTTCCGGCGGCGATCGGCTTTATCGGCTGGCTGCGGCTCAGGGGCGATCAGATAAGCACCAGGAGCCTGATTCTCCAGGCGGTCCTGACCGTTGAAATATGCGTTCTTCTTGCCACCCATACGCTGCCCCTTGTTGCTGCCGGAAAAATTCACGGGGTTGACAGCAACTGGATCGGCATGGCGTTCATCAGAATGATGGTGCCGCTCTTCGGCACCCATCAGTTCGGCCCGTATTTTATCGTCGGCTGCGCCCTGGTCGTTACCGTGCTGCTCAGTCTGCGGATTTCGCCCATTGCTGCGGCAAAAGCGATCGCCGCCGCGGGCGTATGGCTGTTTTCACTGGTACAGAAATTATTCAGGAAAAAACCGGAAGCAACCGCAGAGACGGAAACCGCTGAAGCAAAGGAAACGGAACAACAGACAACACCTGAACCTGCCCGGTCGCGCTCCCGCAAACAGGAGGAGGAAGAGGTCCCTGCCGCAGCTTCCACCGCTGTTCCCGCAAAGGAGCTCGACCCGGTGGAAGAGGAGCAGCGGCGGCTGTTCGAGCAGGAACTGGCTGCGTTCAGGGCGAAAAAGCGCGACCCGATCCAGATCATGACTGTCGAAACCGCCGATGTGGAGACAGAAGAGGCGGTAATTGACGCGAGCCGGGTTCCGGGTGAAGAGGACGAGATCGGGCAGGATGCTGAAGGCAAGACAGCGGGCAGCCGCTCCCGCAAACGGCGCGGTGCCCCTGTATCGGCAACAGCGGCCGCACCTGCAGAACAGCCGCCTGCCGAAGCCGCTCCGGCGGAACCCCTGCGGCCGTACGAAATTCCCAGGCCCGATATCCTTCCCGATCCGCCGCCGCTTTCAAGCATGATTGACAAAGAGGCAATTGAAAAGAACTCCGTGATTCTCGAAAAGACGCTGGCGAATTTCGGGGTTGAGGGAAAGGTGATGTCGGTCAGCCCAGGGCCCGTGGTTACGCGCTATGAAATAGTGCTGGCGCCGGGAATAAAAATCAACAAGGTCGTGAACCTCCACAACGACATTTCCATGGCCGTGGGCGGACAGCCGATCCGCATCGAAGCGCCCATTCCCGGCAAATCCGCCGTGGGGATCGAACTGCCCAATGCCGAGCGCCAGATCGTCTATTTCAAGCACATTCTCACGTCCGACACGTTTACAAAATCAAAGGCCAAGCTGCCGGTCATCATCGGCACCAACATATCGGGAGCGCCCTATGTGGCCGACATTTCCAAAATGCCGCATATGCTGATCGCGGGCCAGACCGGGTCGGGCAAGAGCGTCTGCATCAACTCCATCATCTGCAGCCTGCTCATGACGAAAAAGCCCGAAGAGCTGCGGCTCATCATGGTCGACCCCAAGAAGGTGGAGCTCTCGTTTTTCAACGGCATTCCGCACCTGCTGTCGCCGGTGGTCACCGAAACCAAGGAGGCGGTCAAGGCGCTGCACTGGGGCGTCGGCGAAATGGAACGGCGCTACCGGCTGCTTGCAAAAGTGGCGGCGCGCAACATCGATTCGTTCAATACCCGCTGCGAAGGCGGCAAATTCAAGGACCAGCTTCCCGAAGAGGACAATAAACCGCTTCCGTTCATCGTTATCATTGTTGACGAGTTGGCCGACCTCATGACCAGGTCGTCCCGGGACGTGGAGACGCTGGTGCAGCGCATCGCACAGCTTGCGCGCGCCGTGGGCATTCACCTGATCGTGTCGACACAGCGGCCGTCGGTCGACATCATCACCGGGCCGATCAAGGCGAACCTGACCTCGCGCATCGCGTTCCGCACCATTCAGTCGAACGATTCGCGGACGATTCTCGACCATATCGGGGCCGAAAAACTTTTAGGCCTCGGCGACATGCTGTTCCTGCGGAGCGGTGCGCCGCAGATCGAGCGGTTCCACGGGTCGTTTATTTCGGAAGAGGACGTGGAAAAGGTCGTCACCGAGGTGCGCAAACAGCAGGTAAAAATTGACAAAATAGATAGTTTCGCTGACGTGGTCGGCGGGGATGACGAGGCGGAAGGCGGCGGCGTGACCGACGGCAGCCGCGACGAGCTGTTCGAGGAGGCCGCCCATATCATCGTGAACACGGGTTTGGGCTCAACGTCGCTTCTGCAGCGAAGGCTCAATCTGGGCTATGCGCGGGCCGGGCGGATCATGGACCAGCTGCACGATGCGGGTTTTGTGGGGCCGCCGAACGGCAGCAAGGCGCGCGAGGTGCTGGTGCATGCGGACGAACTCGACGACGCGCTGGCGATGATGCGGCAGCAGGAATAGGATCATTTAATTAATGATTTTTTTTTGCGTTAGCTCGGACAGAGGGTGAGCGAAGCGAAGTGCCAAAGGCACCGAGGGCGCAAGCCTGAGCCCGTAGGAGGAGCGACCCTTGACCGCTGAAGCGGGCAAGGGGAACGCCCAGATTAATTTTCCTAAAAAGATACCATCTGACGATTAAATGAACGTTTTCCTTCAAGCATATAAAAGAGTTTTACTGACGGTAGTAATAGGTATTATCACGATTTCAACGGGATCTTCAGCAAGCACCGATTCCCTTTCCCCGCTCCTCACCCTTCTCCGCAAAAACTACAACCCCGAGACCCCGCTCTCCACAAAATTTTCACTGACCATTTACTGGAGCGTGCGGGAAAAAGAGGAGAAGAAGCTGGGGAGAATCGTGCTTGCGCCGGGTGATAAGTTCCGCGTGACAGTCGGCGGCGAAACGTTCGTGAGCAACGGTAAAACGTTCTGGCATTATTCGGCACAGGCGAATCAGGCGGTCGTCAAGGGGCTTGCTGATGTCGACCGGGCCACGCTTCCTTCGCAGATTTTCGCCCGCTCTATCGCGGTATACCCTTTCCGCGAACAGGAGCGGAAAAAAAACACCGTGCTGTTTGCATGGAAGGGCGATTCTGCCGGAGCACCCTATACAGCAATCCGGCTGTGGGTGCAGGAAACAAGCGGACAGATAACCCGGTGCGTCATGACCGACCATAACGATAACACCTTCACGTACATTTTTTCGGCTACTGCTTTCGGAAAAAAATATTCAAAGGAGACATTTGAATTTGCCGTTCCTGAAAATGCCCGAACTGTTGACATGCGCAATTAGAGCGGCCGGTTCCGCCGCACTGCTCTTCTGCGTGCCCTCGTGGGGCGCGTCATGCGGTACAACGAGCGAAATCATCAGCAACGATATGCGGTTTCTGGCCGGCAGCGGCGATACCCTGTGGGTTGCCAGCAGCAGCACGCAGGGATGGGGCGTCAACTATACCACCAATCAGGGGAAAGTGTGGTGGGGCTATTATCTCGGATGCTATGATGCCATAATCTCGGATATCGCATTCGGAAACGGAATCCTGGCCGCAGTGCTTAATCCTTCCGATTATGAGGTCAGCCGGTGGAAACCCAGCACGATCTGGTATTATTCGCATCACGATGCAAGAATGGGGACGTTTACCCTGCAATGGCCCGATACTGTTTTCAGGGCCGATTCTCTTGCCGTGGTCAATGCCGTTGATGTCGCTGCTGCAGGGAGCGAATTTTTCTTCGCGTGCCAGAACGGCGGTCTCCTGCGATGGAATCCGGTCACCGACAGCCGCCGGGCATACCTGCCGGGAACAAGCACCTCGTTTAATCCCGCACAATACAGACCCGATACCGGCAGTTTTGGGAAAAACGCAACGAAAGTTATTTCCGTAGACCGAATGGTAACGCCGGGAGAAACACTCCTTGTTGCGGTAACACCGCCGCGGTTCTGGCTTTTTCACCCGGCCGACTCCTCGTGGGATACCGGCGTCGCCACCCGGCTCGCGGACACGGCGTTGAAATTCGAATCCTATACTTCCGCGTTTGTCAATAACACTTCCCGTCCGCCGCTGCTCTATGCGTACATTAATTATAAAGACAGCAGCATGTCCCGGACTCTTTATTCCCTGTTCAGATACCATTCCGTTACACGACAATGGACCCTTGCGCTCAGCAACCAGCCCAGGGGCGTTGCTCCGGCCGTACGCGGTTACCTGTATACGCTGAGCGGCGACAATCAGATCGCCGTATACCGCGATTCGGTGCCTGATACGGCAGCCTTCAATCCTGGAGGTCTGAAGTCGGTCGTCACGGAACAGGATTTCGACCGGAGATTCATGTACGGGAATGAGCTTCAAAAACCGGGCGTCCTGAGCGACCTGATATTCGTTCCGATAAGCGACTCGAGCGGCCGTTTATATCTTTCTTCGTCCTTGTCTGACAGCCCATGGGACGGCCTCTATTTTTCATGGGTCGAGATCCCCGGTATCACGGCGGACAGTCTCACGAATGTCAAACGTGTGCGCGCAATCAGGGGCGGCCTGAAAGAAACCTATGCGCTGCCCGGCATCATCACCGATGATTACCGGGCGCCGAAGGCTGCCAGAACGACTTTTGTCTACAAGCTGAGCCGCGACGCGAACGTGACGATCAGGATTTACGACTATGCTATGCAGTATGTCAAGAGCATCATTGAAAATGCGCTGCGGAAAGCCGCGACGCCGCTGGGCCGGAGCACTGACGGCAGGCTTGACGTCTGGGACGGCACGACCGCTTCCGGCAGGCCGGTGGCGCCGGGTGTCTACTATTATAAAATCACCGCGAGTACGGGAGAACGAAGCTTTGGAAAGATCGTTGTGGCAAAGGGCCAGGGGAATTAATGAGCGGCATTTTCGGAGGTTCGCGTCAATGAGGGCGCACAGCAACATCCTCTTCCGGCAGCCCGAACTTGCCTGTTCTGCTGTGCAGAACAAGGCTGCGAACACCTGCTATGGCAGGCGACTCCAGAGGATATCGCTGCGCGCCCTTAAAAATATTTATAAATATTGGCGTGTCTGGTTAATGGTGTTCTGCATGCTGTGGGTGCACAGCCGGAGCCACGCCGAGGGTGAGGGCGGAACATCGGGAGCGTACCTGCGGCTGCCTATGGGCGCAGCGGCAACGGCGCTCGGCGGCGCCTATACGGCATCGCCGGACTATTACGCGACCTGGTGGAATCCGGCGGTGCTCGCGAATCTGCACGACCACCGGCTTGCGGCAGGGACCGGCATACGGTCGCTCGGCCGCATGGACGGTTACGGGTCATTCGAATTCCGTGTTCCCCCGAGGGTCGGCATGGGACTGTTTGCGCTCTACCGCGGAGCGTTCCTCGGTAAACTCTATGACCTTGATGAAAACCCGCTGCCGACCTCGACCTATACGACCCTTACCTTCAAGGCCGCGGTCAGCTACTACATGAACCGCCGGCTCTCGGTCGGCGCATGCGTCAATGTTCTGTATCAGAGCCTTCCGCTTCCGAACTATGACGGAAGCGGGGGTCTTCATCATGTCTCTTCTACCGGTATCGGCGCGTTTGATTTTGCGGCGGTATACCGCATATCAAAGGTATGGACGGCCGCCGCCGTGCTGAAAAATATCGGCGCAAATATGGAGTGGCAGATGGGGGATTACGCGCCGCTCGTCACGGATCAGCCGCTTCCCGAGATTATCCTCGGCGGCAGCCTGCTGACTTCGCTGGCGAAAAAGCCGCTTTTGTGGCTCATCGACTGCAAAGCATATGTTTTAAATAACAAGCAGCGGCAGCTTGATCACAACGAGGCGGTCATAAGCACAGGTGCGGAATGGCGTCGGTGGGAAAATTTTTATGTGCGGGCAGGGATCGGCGATGTGGCGGTAAACAGCTCTATTTTCCGTGACTCGAAACAGTATTCCAGAGAATTCGGCATGCGGATCACTGCGGGGTTCTCCTATGATCTGTCAAAAAAAGTTCGGAAGGGTTTGTGGGTCAATTACGGAGCGGCTACCGACAAGGTGTGGGCCGGCATTGATCAGCAGCTTGATGTAACGCTGTCATTCTAGGTATCGAACATGATGTATTCACCGGTCAATTACAGGTACAGGGTATTTCACCGGATACCCGTTGTTATTCTATTGTTAAGTAACGCGCTTTTCGCGCAGTACGGTCGTTTTTCCATCGCCGAAGAACCGACCGCACCGCGCAGTGCCGCGATGGGCAGCGCCGGCACCGCGCTTGCAGGAAGCGGTTTCGGCTGCTACAATCCGGCCTCGCCGGCGTTTGCACCCTTGCCGTTTCTTTCGTTTGAATACGGCAGCCAGCCGGGTGATCTTTTAAAGAGTCTCGTCGAAACCGCCTGGATGTTTCCCTCATGGTTCGCCGGCGCATCGCTCCGGGTGCATACAACCGATTTTATCATCACCAACGAGCAGAGTGACGGCCCGACAGGCCCGATAAGCTCCAATCAGGTCCTGCAGGCAGCCGTTACCGGAGGCTTTATTTACGGCCGCCTTGCTGCAGGGAACAGCTTGAATTTCTTTCAGGAACGCATCGGCGACCAGACCTATCATGCGCTTACCTGGTGTCCAGGGGTGCTGTTTCAAGTGATACCGAATTCGCTGACTGTTGGCGCATCGCTGCTGCACTACCTGCGCCTCGACACGACAGGAAGCAGGTGGTACAAAACGCCTGCGGCCTGGTACCAGACTGCCAGAGGGCTTCCGCGCTACGCACGCGCCGGCATTGCATGGAGCGATACGCTGCGGCGCTGGACACTGCCGTTCACCGCAGTGTGTGACCTTGTCTACAGTGACGTTTATGAGCGGTTCATGGTACCGCTCGGGGCTGAGGTCTGGGTGCTTCCCTCCCTTGCGGTGCGGGCCGGAGTGCATATCAACCACCCCACCGAAATCGCGCACTTCGGCGTGGGTTTGCGGTGGAGTTCCCTCGAGTTCGATTTTGATTACGGCATTGCGCAGCTTGTTTCAGGCGCCGAGACGAAATGGCTGTTCGGCCTTACGTATTCGTTGCATATGAAGAAGCAGGAAACAACCCCGCAGCCGCTCTCTGAACCGAAGCTCCTGCATCCTGCAAAGAAGGATTCAACGGCGCTGCCGGTATTGCAGAAAGCGACTCCGGCGGCGGCTGAACCAGTTATACCAGTTCCACAGACACCGCCTGCCGCAGACAGTGCAAACAATCCTTCATCAAAACCGGATACTACAGGTTCTGTCCGGCCCGATTCGCTGCTGAACGTTCCGGCACGTGCGGTTCCTGCCGAGGATTCTGTTTCTTCGAAAAAATAGGTGTCCGGTTGCCTGCGGGGAAATCGCGCGATGACCGCCTTTTCAGCAATTAACTACCAAACCATGCGAATTTATTGTATTTTCCAGAAGAATTGTGAAAAATAAACGGTTGGCAAATTAACATTAAGGATAGTATATGGGGTCTTTTTTCCTTTCGAACGACCTCGGCATTGATCTCGGCACGGCAAACACCCTGATTTATGTGAGCGGCAGGGGCCTGCTCATCGACGAACCGTCGGTGGTCGCGATTGACAAAAGCAGTCGTAACGTGCGGGCGATCGGCATCGAGGCCAAGCGCATGCTCGGGAGGACGCCGGGCGAGATCGAAGCGGTGCGTCCCATGAAGGACGGCGTGATCGCCGACTTCGAACTCGTCGAGCACATGCTGAAATATCTTATCCGCAAAGTTCAGAAGTACCGTTTTTACTTCCGCCCGCGCGCGGTGATCGGTGTGCCTTCCGGCATCACCGAGGTCGAGAAGCGCGCCGTGGTTGACTCGGCCGAGAGCGCCGGCGTGCGTGAGGTGTACCTCGTTGCAGAGCCGATGTCCGCCGCAATCGGCATGGGACTGCCGGTCCATGAACCGTCCGGCAACATGGTCATCGATATAGGCGGCGGGACTGCCGAGATCGCGGTCATCGCGCTTAACGGCACGGTATGCGATATGTCGGTGCGGGTGGGCGGCGATGAAATGGACGAGTCGATCATATCATACCTGAAAAAGACCTACAATCTGCTCGTGGGCGAGAGCACGGCAGAGCAGATCAAGATACAGGTGGGATCGGCGTTCCCGCTGCAGGAAGAGCTTGAAATGGAGGTCAAGGGGCGGGATCTTGTCGCCGGCATCCCGAAGACCCTGCGCATTTCCTCCACCGAGATCCGCGACGCGCTTAATGAACCGGTTTCCATCATCATCGAGGCGGTGAAGCAGGCGCTGGAGCGGACGCCGCCAGAACTGTCGGCCGATATTCTTGACAAAGGAATTATCATGACGGGCGGAAGCGCCCAGCTGCGCGGTCTCGACGAGCGCATCCGGCAGGAGACGAACCTGCCGGTGAATGTGATCGATGAACCGCTCACCTGCGTGGCGCGCGGGGCGCTCAAGATCATAGAAAATCTGGAGTACTACCGGCCGGTCCTCATGCCTACCGGAAGGCGCAAACGGTAACGCGCCCGGAAGCAGGGGAACGGCGGTACCGGAAAAGAACATATTATTTTCTGTCAACAATTCATCGGCAGCACTTCCCACCATGCGCTGGATACTTGAACTTATCATCCGTTACCGTGTCGTCGTTGCGGTGCTTGCCGCGTCATGTGCAAGCCTGTGGATGATTGCAAGCCCACCCCTGCGGCAGGCGAAAACCGCGCGGCTTCTGACGATCAGTGTTTTTTATCCGCTGCAGATCACCTTTGATCAGATGACAAAGGCAAAAAATATTTATGCCGAAAACCGCCATCTGAAAGGCGAAGTGGCGCTGCTCACCGCCCAGGTAGCGCAGCTCAAGGACGAGAAAATTGAAAACGAGCGGCTGCGGGGATTGTTCGGGTTCGAGCAGCGTATGCCGCTCGACATCATTCCGGTGAGCATCGTGGCGCGGGACCCGTCGCCGGTCCTTAAAAGCGTCGTGGTAAACGCCGGCAAAGACAAGGGCGTGCTCACCTTCATGCCGGTGGTAGGCGAAGGAGGCATCGCAGGAAAGGTGGTGCAGGTGATGCCGTCGTTGAGCCAGGTCCAGCTTATAAGGGATCCGCTCAACCGGACAAGCATCCTGGTGAGGCGCAGCAGGGCCGTCAGCATCCTTGAGACGGAGAACGGCATTGATTTTTTTGGACTTTTCAGGACTCATGAAGATGTCAGGGACGGCGATACCATAGTCACCTCGGGGCTCGGCGGCATCTATCCGCGCGGGTTTCCGGTCGGCGTGGTCGACAGGATCATTGACGAACGGGATCCTCTCTTTAAAAAAGCAACGATTAAACCGAGCCTGGACATTGATCATCTTGAAGAGCTTTTCATCGTACGGCTTCCGCCGCAATGGAACGCCTTCAGGGCGCAACTCGATTCTTTACAACGGCAGCGATGAGAACGAATATTTTAAAGTGGGCGGGCATATTTCTTCTGTGTGTCGTGCTGCAGACGACGGTGGTTCCGCTGATCGGCCTGTCCGGCATAACGCCGGATCTGCTCATGGTGGCGCTCTTCTTTTTTGCACTCAAGACGGGGCAGATGACGGCCGTATGGGTGGGTTTTTTCCTCGGTCTCGGGCAGGATCTCTTTTCTACGTCCATCCTCGGGCAGAATGCATTGTCAAAGACCATTGCGGGATATTTTGCCGGGTTTTTCAACGAGCGGGTGATGCGCGTCGACATTGTTTTTCAGATCGTGCTGCTGCTCGTCACCTTTTTCCTGAACGACGCGATTTATTTCATCGTTCAGGTTGTCATAGCCGGCGGCGGCACCGGCAAGGTGGTGCACGATCTCGCAGTCGCCACCGTGCCTCGCGCGCTCTACTCTCTGCTGTTCGCGCTTCTGCCGTATATCAGGGAACGTTTCATGCCCACCTCTTCCCGGCGATAATTCCGCGATGGCCTATTTACACGACGACCAGCAGGAACGCAACGCGAAAAGCGTTCATCTGATTATCGCCGCAGCAATAGTCTTTTCCATTCTGATCATCCGTCTCATGTACCTGCAGATCATACAGGCCGGGTTCAACATCAGGCTTTCAAAAGAAAACAGCATGCGGCTTAAGATCATTCTGCCGCCCCGCGGGTACATCTACGACCGTAACGGCGAGGTTCTTGCGCGCAATCGCCCTTCCTATTCGCTGTGCGTGGTGCCCTCCCAGTTGCCGCAGAAACGCCGCAGAGAGGTCATTAACCGGCTCTGCGCGATACGCGATTCCGCCGGCGTAGCGGTGTTTGACTCAACAGAGCTGGAAACGATTGTCAGGAAGGCATACGCCCGCCGATTCGATCCCACGAGGCTCAAGGAGGACATTTCGTTTGAGCTTACCAGCATTGTGGAAGAGCACGCCATGGAACTGCCCGGGATCCTGGTGATGGCGGAATCGCGGCGGGAATACCCGCTCGGCGGTGACGCCTTTCATGTACTCGGCTACATGGGCGAAATTCCTGAGGATGATTTCGATACGTTCAAACAGCGGGGCTATTATTACGGTGATCTGATCGGTACATCAGGGATCGAGCGTCAGTACGAGAAGGACATGCGCGGTGTGTGCGGACAGGAGTATATCGAGGTTGATGCGTATGGGAAAAACCTGGGCCCGCTGCCGAATATTCCGAAGATCGAACCGGTGCCCGGGAACAACCTGTACCTGACGCTTGACGCGCGGCTCCAGCGCATCGCGGCGAAGGCCTTTCCGGATTCGCTCAAGGGTGCGGTCGTGGCGCTTGATCCGAGAAACGGCGAGGTGCTCGTCATGTTTTCAAACCCGTCAATTGACCCGAATATTTTTTCCATGGCCGGCACCATACGCACTAAAAACTGGAGCGTCATCACCGCTGATACGTCCCTGCCGCTGAACAACAGGGCCACCTGCGGCACCTATGCGCCGGGTTCGACCTTCAAACTCGTGAGCGCGCTCGCGGGGCTTGAAACCGGGCAGCTCAACGCCGCGAGCATGATGCCTGCGCCGTGCCGGGGAGTTTTTCGCTTCGGGACGCGCATCGCGCATTGCTGGGAGGAGAAGGGCCACGGCCGGCTTAATCTGATCCAGGCGATTCAGCAGTCGTGCGATATTTACTTTTACCAGGTGGGCTTGCGGCTTGAGGATACCACGATCAACCGGTATGCCAGGATGACGGGGCTCGGATCCATGACCGGCATTGATTTGACGATTGAAAAAGAGGGATGGCTTTCAGGAGAAGAGGCGTACAACAGGAAGTTTAAATCAAAAGGATGGGTCTGGACAAAAGGCCTTATGCTCGATCTTGCCATCGGCCAGGCGCAGGTGGTGACGCCGCTCCAGCTTGCCCTCATGGTCGGCGGTCTTGGCAATGCGAAAGCGCTGTTCCGCCCCTGTCTTGTCAGAGAAGAAAAAAGCCGCAACGGTATCATGGTAAAGCGGTACGCCCCTGTTCTCAGGGATTCGCTCGTCTTCAAAGCCGCGACGGTCTCGGCCCTGCATACGGCAATGCGCAAGGTGCTTGAGGAGGGCGGAACCGGCGGAATGGCCGCGGTGCCGGGCGTGCCGGTAGGCGGCAAAACCGGCAGTGCACAGAACCCTCAGGGAGAGAAGACCCACGCGCTCTTTATCGCCTGTGCGCCGGTTGACGATCCGGTTATCGCCGTTGCGGTGGTCCTGGAGAATGCAGGCCACGGCGGATCCGTCGCCGCGCCGATCGCCGGCGATATCCTCCGCTATTATTTCGCTGAAACCGAAGAAGGAAGGGCGGTGGCGGAGAAGTATAAAAAGAAGTCAGAACGAAATTAATAAATTTTATTTGATTTGCTAAAGGCAGTTGATTGGGTAGGGGGTGCCTGCCTCGCCGAAGCGGCTACGCGCAGGCAGGGGCACCAGTGTTGCAGGATTGAACTGTAGTTGACCCCCACCCACGGATTCTGTCGCGTTGAAACCAAAACAACGGAACAAATAAACAAATGAGAGACATGATTGCTGTTGCGTGAGGCAGGCGGAGGGTGGCGAAGCCAGTCGCGAAGCGACCGACCAGAGGGTAGCCCGGAGCTACGCCGACCCCGAAGGGGACACGCCCATAAAAAATTCTGTTTGTATTAGGAGTAATATTTATGATCGAGCAAAATAGATTCGGGAAGTTTGATTTTCCGCTTTTCTGGACAGCAGTGGCGCTGTGGGCTGTGGGCATTCTGCTGGTATACAGCGCAACGCATGCCATCGAAAGCGGACGGCTGGCCGGTATTTACAAACAGCAGATTATATGGGTCATCATGGCAATCATCGTCATCATTGCGATTGTTTCCGTTTCCGGGCGCTTTTTCTACGGGTTTGCGTATGTGCTGTTCGGCCTGTCGCTGGCGCTCCTGCTTTTTGCCGCAGTGGCAGGTACTTCGGCCAAGGGAGCGGAGCGATGGATCGTGATCGCCGGATTCAAGCTTCAGCCATCCGAATTCGCCAAGATCGGCCTGCTCCTTGCACTGGCGCGGTATCTTTCTGAAAAAACGCTGAGCCTTGAGCGCATTTCCTCGTTTATTGTCCCGTCGATACTGATCGCCGTTCCCTTTCTCCTGGTGCTCAAGCAGCCCGACCTCGGTACCGCAATGGTGTTCATCGCCATGGTAGTCCCCATGTTCTACTGGGCGGGGCTGAGGCCGGTCGAAGTGTTTTATCTGATTTCACCGGCTGTCTCGCTGGTGCTGGCGGCGGTGCCGCTCGTTATGAGCTTTGCAAGCGGGAAAGACTGGGGCATTACCGGCGCCATACCATGGGGGCTGTTTTTCCTTTTCCTCGCAGCCGTGCTGTATATCAACCGGCCGCATATTTTCATTTTTACCGGAACAGTGCTCGCGAACATTTTTACTGCGACGATCATCAACGTGATATGGCACGCACTCAAGGCCTATCAGAAGCTGCGTTTTATCAGTTTCATCGATCCCCAGCGGGACGCCTTCGGCGCCGGGTATCAGGTGATCCAGTCCAAGGTCGCCATAGGGAGCGGGTTTCTTTTAGGCAAGGGATTTCTCAAAGGCACACAGACCAAGCTGTCGTTCCTGCCGGAACAGCATACCGATTTCATTTTCTCGGTGCTCGGCGAGCAGTTCGGTCTTGTTGGCTGCCTGTTTATCATCTGCCTGTTTCTTTTCCTCGTCGGCCGCGGATTTTTCATCACGCAATCGGTGCGCAGCCGGTTTTTCAACCTGGTGATCGTCGGCGGCGTTTCGATCATCGCCATGCATGTTTTTTTCAACACCGCGATGACGCTCGGCATGACGCCGGTCGTCGGTATCCCGCTGCCGTTTTTAAGCTATGGAGGATCGTTCACCCTGACGCTGGCCATTCTTCTCGGACTTATTTTGAATGCGAAACATTCGGATTAGATTAATAAGGCAACAATAAACGTAATCATATATATATACTCAATCAGGTCATAGTATCGAGAAAGGAGCGTTTGTATGAAATACGGCGTTGCACTGGCGATGATGGTCATGGGGCTTCTGGCAGTTGAATCCGGCGCGCAGACCTCAATAAGGTGGATGGGAAGCGACGGATGGGGCGTCGGCACGCGCTACGAACAGATGTTTAATAACTACAATCTGATAGCCGTCACCGGTTCAATATTCAGCATCGATACCATGAAGCCGATGAGCGGCATGGCCAAGGGCATTCAGCTTATCATCCGGACCCAGGCCCGCGAGGAGATCTTCGTGCATCTCGGACCTGCCTGGTATATCCAGCGTCAGGACATGAACCTCGGCCTTAATGACAAGGTGG